>NZ_CEXQWX010000008.1:0-40105 GCF_982718395.1 Carboxylicivirga sp. | reverse complement strand
ATCTACAGTACAAAGATGAGGATTATAATAGTGAAGAAATATCAATCATCGTTAATCCTTGTTAAATGTGCTTTGATCAACTCGTATAAAAAAGAAAAAGGACAGATCGAAAACCTGTCCTTACCCTTAATCAGTTCGTTAACTAAATCCAAAATCTATGAAAAAAAATCTACAGTACAAAGATGAGGATTATAATAGTGAAGAAATATCAATCATCGTTAAACGTTGTTAAAACAAAAAAGGACAGATTCTTTAATCTGTCCTTACCCTTAAATCAGCTAACTAAATCCAATTTTATGAAAAATCCTTGATGCAAAAATGGGGATATTTTTTGAATTATTACAAATTACCGCTGTTAAGGTTTGTTAAATTACAAATTGAAACCACACCGCCTAGTTTTTATGTCGATTAAATACAAGTTTCAATTCTGAAATGATTGAATGATTTCGCTTATACCCCACAAAAATTAATTATTGTGCTATTTTTGTCATTATTGCAACTAAGCCCCCGCTAATGTTAAATCTTTATCCGACAATAAAGTTCTCTTAATATGCTCCATTCAACTAAGAATACACTTGTTTTATTTGTCCTTGCTTTGACTGTTGTTTTTACAAATGCACAGCAGACCGATTATATAACCCAAAACATCTCAACAGATAATGGTCTGGCCGATAACAACATTCATTGTATTATCCAGGATTCTTATGGATTTATGTGGTTTGGATCGGAAGAAGGCCTTCATCGTTACGATGGTTATTCAATTGAGGTTTTCAGACACGACGCTAATGATCCAAATACAATTAGTGCTAATGTCGTGAGAGCGTTATACGAGGATGCTTTCGAGCGCTTATGGATTGGAACTGACGGTGGAGGTCTAAGTATTTTTGATTTAAAAACAGAGCAGTTTATTCAATTAACACCCCAAAAGAATACTGAACTGACTTCAATGGATATTTTCTGTTTTGCTTCATCACAAGATAATAACCTTTGGGTTGGAACTAAAAACGGACTAAATCGAATCAAGATAAGTGCCGATAATCAGAAACCCATTAAAAGCGTAACGCACTATCTACACAATCCTGATGATCAAAAAAGTTTGGCCTATCCACATGTTTATTCTGTTTTAGAAGATCAAAATGGAACTCTTTGGGCCGGAACTACTGAAGGTGGCTTAAGCCGTCTAGACGCGGGAACTGATCAATTTATCAATTATTTAGCTGATGGAAAAAGAGGATCAATCAGCAGTCGGGCTATTATGTCGATCTATGAAGATCGAAAAGGACGCTTATGGTTTGGCACCTGGGCTCACGGGCTTAATTTATATAATAAGCAGGACAATTCGTTCACGACATTCTTGCATAATGCAAAAGATACAACTACCATCAGTCATGATAATGTGTATGCCCTATGTGAAGATAAGGATGGAAATTTGTGGGCGGGTACTTATGATGGCGGATTAAACCGGTTAATCGACGGAAAAACTCCTGAAACATTTAAATTTAAACAGCTTAAAGAAAGAAGAACCGCCCTCAAAAGTCTTTTTAAAAACAAGGTTAAAGTTATTTACTCTGACAATCAGGGAAATTTATGGGCAGGAACTTTAGGCGGGGGTGTTATACAAATATCGCAGAACCAGGATAATTTTATTCACCTGGTCAATAGAAATCAACAATTTGACAAAAATGAAATCAATCGAATTAATGACATTTCACAACTAAATCATGATGAACTTCTGTTAGCTACCCAGAGTGGTCTCTTTCAACTACAAATAAATCAAAAAGGATTTGCCAGTTATGAGGCACTACTTGCCGACTCCACCAAAACCCCTAATCTGTATAAGAAGAACATTACAGCTGTTCACATCGATGCCGAGGGTCATTTCTGGGTGGGTACGGTGAATGAAGGCCTCATGCACTTTATTCTGGAGGATAACGAGCTGATTTCGTTTAAACAGTACACCATGTACAAACCCTTGAAGCATAAAATCAATGGTAATCGCGTGCTGGATATTATCGAACGGGATGAACAAGTTTGGGTGTTTACGAATAATGGCATCAATATTTATGATGATACCCAACAACGTTTTATTTTTGAGAAAAAGGACGGCAGCCGTTTATTTCCACTTCCTGAAATAGTTATTTCTCACCACATTGATAAGCAAAATCGTCTTTGGGTCGGAACTGAATTTGAAGGATTATTCTGTTTTTCTATAGACGGTGAAACAAGTGGTGGTAGTTTACTTCATCATTTTAACAGAGATTCCAAACCTATATCATTGGCCGACCGTCAGGTGTTATCAATTGCAGAAGCAGGAAATGGTGATTTATGGGTAGGAACAGCCAAAGGGTTGCACATAATCAATATCGAAAAAGGCACAAACCTCGTTTTTAAAGAAAAAGATGGCTTACCCTCATCAGCTGTTAGCCAGATATACAAAGGATCATCAGACATCGTATGGTTGGGAACATTGCAGGGAATGGCCAGGTTTAATCATGAATCAGGAGTAATTACTCCATATTTTATGTCGGGTGGATTTGCTTCCAATTACTTTGTACCGGGCAAAATAGGTGAAGTTAAAGGTAATATGGTAACTATGCCAACACGCGACGGATTATGGGCTTTTTATCCGGATAGTGTACAGCATAACCCACATAATGCAAAACCGGTATTAAGAAAAATCAGTCTGGCAGGGCAAGAAGTAAAACCAAATAAGGAAATTAATAATCGAGTCATTCTAAAGCAGTCAACTGCACTAACTAAAGATATTGTCCTGCGACATGATGAGAATGTTATTCAACTGGAGTTTGCATCTCTATCATTTTTCGAACAGGAAAAGAACAACTTCATGTATCGACTCGAAGGACTTGAGGACGATTGGAACCTGGTTGATGCCAATCACCGTTCTGTTGTTTACTCTAACCTGTCACCAGGTACATATATATTCAGATTAAAAGCGTCAAATAATGATGGGGAGTGGAATCCTGATGAAACCGTTCTAAAAATAACCATTCGCCCACCTGTTTATAAAACATGGTACGCTTATTTAGGTTATCTCATATTGTTATTAGCCGGTCTGCTTTTGACCCAACGTTTTATTGTTATTCGTGTGAAAGAACGTGAGCGTTTAAAGCGGGATAAAATAGAGCGTGAAAAAGAAAGCCTGATGCATCAAATGAAAATCAGGTTCTTCACCAATATTTCGCATGAGTTCAGGACACCGTTAACATTGATCGCTGGTCCTTTACAAGAGATGCTGGATCATGACTCCACCCTATCGTCGGCAACAAAAAGTCAATTGAAGTTGATGAAAAACAATACGGATCGCTTGTTACGTTTAATTAACCAATTGATGGACTTTAGAAAAGTCACTCAGGGTAATATGCACTTATCCATCAGGCAGCGTAATATAACTAGCTTTATCAGGCGTATTGCAGAATCGTTCCAGGGGATTGCTGATCAGAAACGCATCCATTTTGATAGTTCGATTGATTCAAAACCACTTATGGTCTGGTTTGATTCTGAAAAACTTGAAACCATCATCTTCAACTTACTGAGTAATGCCTTTAAATACACACCATCTGGTGGAAAAGTGACAATTGAATTGGTACCGCAAAAAGCAAAACATCTGCAAATTATTGTTAGTGATACTGGTGCCGGTGTGCCTGATGTGGATAAACCGAAGATTTTTGATCGCTTTTATCAGTCAGAACAAAATCAGAACATTGGGGGAGCTGGCACGGGAGTTGGGCTCTCTTTGGTGAAAGAATTAATTGAGATGCACCACAGTACGATTGATCTGGAAGATAATACACCATCTGGAACAACATTCACTATTGATCTGTGCGTTGATAAGGACAAATTTAGTGCTGATGAGTTAATTGAAGATCAAAATAACCAGGTGACTGATTTTTCTGCAGAAGATATCACGACTGAAATTGCACAACCAATTGTAACCGAAAGTGGTGATAAACCTAAAGTACTGGTGGTTGAAGACCAAAATGATTTACGATCGCATTTAGCAAATATCCTGCAGATTCATTACCGGGTGGATGAAGCCGAAAATGGTGTTGAAGGATTGGAAAAAGCTTCATCATCATTGCCAGACATCATTATTACTGATGTTATGATGCCTGAGATGGATGGTTTTACATTTTGTGACAAACTCAGAAAGAATGTTATTACAAGCCACATACCTGTTATTATGCTTACAGCTTTGGATAACGTTGATTCAAAACGTGAAGGACTGGAAACAGGAGCTGACGCTTATATCGTGAAGCCTTTTGATAAGCAGTTGTTGGTATCACAAATCCAAAACTTATTAAACAGCAGGCAATTGTTGAAAGTTCGTTTTAAGGAACAATGGGATTTTGTAGAGGAGATTGCCACCACTTCGACCGATCAACAGTTTGTTAACCGGGCAATCCAAACAGTAGAAGAGAATATGTCGGATGCGAGCTTTAATGTATCCGAACTCGTTAAGAAAATGAATGTGAGCAGAACACTTCTTCATATGAAGTTACGTGAGCTAACAGGACAAAGTACCAGTGAATTTATTCGCACCATACGTTTGAAGCAAGCTGCCAAATTACTTAAACAAGGTGATTTGAACGTTTCGGAGGTTACATATCAGGTTGGGTTTAACGACCCAAAATATTTCTCCAAGAGCTTTAAAAGTTTATTTGGGGTTACGCCAACCTTATTTCAAAAAGGAGATGCCTCAGGCGGTGAATTAACGAAATAGGTATATGTTTTGAATATTACATAGAATGCTCAATTAACAAATCCAATTGTAATGAAAAAATTAATCCTATCAGTTATTGCTCTGGTTTACATTAGCATTTCATCTGTCGGTCAGGTCAATAAAATTGAATCACTGTTAAAATCCAATGATGAGAATCTGCGACACCGGCTCGATCGTCTTGAGAAAATGGTGGATGACCTGATGTGGCATCAGCGCCTGGAAGATATTGCCTACGTTGATAAAGTCTATATGTATGGTCCTCCCAAATGGAAAGAAAAGAATCCTACAGCACTTGGTGCCGGCAACCCGGTTAAATTCTGGTCATACCTGTTTTTCCCGAAGAACCTGGATACCAATAAAAAATATCCGCTGATGGTACTGCCTCATGGTGGTGTACATGCCGACTTCACCACTTACTACACTCATATTGTCAGTGAATTGGTTAGTCAGGGCTATGTGGTGGTGGCTGCCGAATATCGTGGTAGCACCGGCTACGGGAAAGGACATTATCAAAAAATTGACTACGGCGGACTGGAGGTAGAAGATGTATTCGCCAGCAAAAACTACATGCTCGAAAACTACCATTTTATCGACAAAAACCGTGTAGGTATAATGGGTTGGAGTCATGGCGGATTGATCACGCTCTTTAATATTTTTGATCATCCCAATGACTTTGCTGTAGCTTATGCCGGTGTTCCGGTGAGTGATTTGGTGGCGCGCATGGGTTATTACGAAGATGATTATCGGGCACTTTACGAGGTAGATTACCATATTGGCCAGTCGGCTCACAAAAATGTGGAAGAATATCGTCGTCGCTCACCAGCATGGAATACACATAAGTTTAAAAACACACCATTACTGATTCATACCAATACCAACGACAATGATGTTCATGTGTTGGAAGTGGAGCATCTGATTAAATCGCTCAAAGCGGATAATAAGCAATTTCAATATGAAATATACCAGGATGTGCCGGGAGGACATTCATTTGACCGGATGGATACGAAAATTGCTAAGGAAATCAGGGTAAAGATTTATAAGCACATGAACAAATACCTAAAGCCAGCCAAACCAATTAACAACTTACAGGATATACAAAAGGCAGGGTATAAGTTTTAAATTATTTAGAGGATGCAAGCTTCATAATGACTGCTTACATCCTCAGCTCTCCTGTGTATCACGGTTTCATTACGCCATGAAAATACAACACTTGCGTGGTATCTAAAGGTATTTCATACGACACTTCTAAACCGGTTGGCATTGGCGAAACATGAATCGTCATCTTAAACTCTTCCTTTTTAGAACAGTGAATCGAATAGGGTTTTTTACCGCTGAAATTCTCCACTTCATAAAAGCACTTCTGCTTGCGCCCATCTTTAAAGTGAATATTGGCCAACTCATCGGGCAGCACATCTATTTGATGAATATTATATTGCTGTAACGAATCGGCATGGGTAAAAGGATTGTGACTGATGAGACCTGACTTGAGAACTTCTCCGGTAACCTGCATCGGATTGAGGTATAATTGCCAGGTACCTATTAGCTCCTTCTCGGTGTTAGGGTATGCTTCCTCTTTTAAGGAACCGGTTAACAAACGCAGGTAGGTCTCATTTTGTGCGGTCAACGTCAGATTGTTCTCTGAAAGTCTGCTCAAAGAGTCAAGCAAATAAACGGTCGAATCTTCCAGTAATTCCATAAGCGATGCTTTCCCATCCCACGACTGGTTAAACATCTCGATACCATTATCAATGGGCTCGTTGATGAGTTCCTTATCGAACACATTTGCCTTAACATGTAAATAAAAGGCATCATAAAGCTTCCACTTGTCGAGCAACTTGCGGTAATCGCTCTGAAGCCGCATATGCGACTTATACAAAGTATCGAGGGAAAACATTATCTCCCGGCGGGTTTGAGAGGTAACCATCACGCTGATAAGACTGAATAACAAAAGGGTGTGCCATTTTAATAGCTTATTTGTTGTTTTCATTGTAAACGGTTATTAAGTGATACTGTATATACAATTTAATGAAATACCTACAGGAATTCCAGAAGGTATTGACCAACGCAACATCTTTGTTAATAAGCAAACGAAATTATCTGACTATCATAGAACAATGGGTATTAATCTAACAAAGAGACGAGTAAGAAGTTCGTAACGATAGGCGTATATCTGTTCGGAAAATAGAACCAATGTTCATCGCCAATTGGCATTAATCCTAAACGACTATATTGCAGTAATTAAACTACTTTCTATGAAATTTCTTTTTACTATCACCTTTGTGCTGGCAGGACTCTTTGCTAAAGCACAATCAATCGACTACAGTCAGGAATCAGATAAAGATTATAACAAACGAATGGCTTGGTTTACCGAAGCTAAGTATGGTATGTTTATCCACTTTGGACTGTACAGTCAGTTGGGTGGTGTTTGGAAAAATGATACAATTGGCGGCTATGCCGAATGGATTCAGGCCAATGCAGATATCGCCGCACAAGATTACACCATGCTGACTCATTCATTTAATCCAAAAGAATTCAATGCCGATGCCATTGCCTCATTAGCCAAACAAGCTGGTATGAAATACCTGGTGATTACCACCAAACATCACGAAGGTTTCTGTTTATGGGATAGCGAATACACCGATTTTGATGTGGCCAACACGCCTTTTAATCGTGATATAATTGGTGAGCTAAGCGAAGCTTGTCGCAAGCATGGCATAAAATTCGGCACGTATTACAGCATCATTGACTGGCACCATAGCACCCAACAACGCAATGCCACAGGGAATAACGGATGGAACCGCTGGGGGCAGGTGCAAATGAAGGCCGGTCAACGAAATGCCTATGTCGAATACATGAAAAACCAAATTAAAGAGCTTATTACCAATTACGATACCGATATTCTTTGGTTTGATGGCGACTGGGTGGAATGGTGGAATAATGATATTGGCATCGACCTGTATAACTATATCAGGAGCCTGAAGCCCGATATCATTGTTAACAACCGTGTGGCCAAACGCAGCATTTTTAAGAAGGATTTTGGTACACCTGAGCAAGAGCACCTGAAGCAAAAAGTAAGCTACGAATGGGAGGCCTGTTATACCATGAATAAATCGTGGGGGTATAAACTGAATGATGATAACTGGAAATCGCCTGAGACAGTATATAACAAGCTAAAAGAGATTAATGGCAATGGAGGTAATCTGTTACTGAATGTTGGTCCTGATGGGCTGGGCCGTGTGCCTCTCCCATCGAAAGAGATTTTATTGAAGGTTGGTAAGATGATTAGGAAGGAGAAGAAATAAGATTGAAGACGGAGGACGGAAGACTGGGGTTTTGAGTTTTGGGTTCAGGGTTTGAGTTCTGAGTTTAGTGTTGGAGAGTTTATAAGTTTAAGTGAATGTCCGCCAGGTATTATGCATCGTGTTTTTTAAAGTTCTGGGTGCAACTGATAGTTAATCGCCCACAACAGTTGCTTCTCGAAAGGGAACAATTGAGAATATGTAAGTGAAACGAACTAAGTATCCTATGCGCAATAGCGCATTATTCAATAAACTAATGGATTTCCCCCTTGGCGAAGGGGGACGGTTTGTGGTTTTTTATAACTATTTAAGAATTAGGGGGATTGCGTTTTAGTTAGATAGAAGTCAAATGTAGCAATCGTCAGTTAATAAATGGCGTTTGCTAAATTAATGGTACCAGTCAATAAACTTCATGTGTAAATAGCATAATTACATGTGTCAATTCCTAAACGACAGGTGAATGTCAAATAATTGAAAGTGACGATTAAATAATGCCATGTGGAGATTACTAAATAGAATGTGTCAGTCCCCAAATTGAATGTGTAATTCGCATAATTACATGTGTCTGTTCCTAAGCGCAAGGTGAATGTCAAATAATTGGAAGTGACGATTAAATAATGCCATGTGGAGATTACTAAATAGAATGTGGCAGTCGCCAAATCGCATGTGTCACTTTCTTTATCGGATGTGTCTGTTAAAATATCTATAGTGTCACTTCATTTTGATCGTAAATATTAACATTTATTTAATATTGTTTAATCTAAATATTGGTTTTAATCAAACAATTCTATTCGTTCATCATAATAATGTAATCGTTCGTCACTAAATGTATTAAAAACCATAATTGGGGATGTTACGGTTTACAATATCTGCTATTAACCTATATACGGACGAAAGCTTCACACACAAGGCTCTCCGATTAAAACATGTTGAACAAAATTCTAACCAATGAATTCAAAAGAAAGTAACAAGGTGGCAATGTTTATGGCTACCAATAATGTATTTAAAACCTACCAGGCGAAACTGAGCAGCCCACCGGCATTGGCGCAAGGCATCAGTGAGTTTGATGCGAATCTGCAACAAATTGACCGTATGCACCAGGTGCAACTTAGCTACTCTCCTGCTAATAGTAAGTTAAAAACAAAAGAAGAAGCGGAAATGATACAGGCTTGTGTCCAAATTGCAGCAGCAATTTATGCATATGCCTTTTCGACGAACCAGCCCAACCTTCAAACGAAGGTAAAAGTCACACCATCGACCTTGAAAAGCATGACAGATAAAGATCTGAAGAATGCATGTTTAAATATATATGAATTGGGGGTGTCGCTTGTTGAAAATATAGGTGACTATGGTGTAAATGAACCTGTGCTTGAAGCTTTCAAAAGTGAAATTGATGATTTTGTGGCACTGATTGCAGCACCTCGCGGTGAAATCGTTACCCGTTCGCAGGCAACAGCCGAGCTAAAAGAGTTGATTGCCAAGGCTGACGAGTTGCTGAAATATAAAATTGATAAACTTATGGTAATGCTTGAGATGCAACAACCTAAAGTTTATAAAACTTATAAGGCAGCCCGCATTATTGTTGATCTGAAAGGAAGCAAGGTAAGCGAGGAAGAAACGCAGGAAGCCTAACATAAAGCCTCCCCTTTGGGTGTGGAAAGGGGAGTTAATCATATAAGCTGTTGATAACTTATTGTTTATCAACAGCTTTTTTGTGAGATATTATGGTAACTTAGGGAGCGAATAAACAAAGTACTATGCCATTTGACTTAAAAAATACCCTAGTAATTGGCATCTCTTCAAGAGCCTTGTTTGATCTGGAAAAAGAAAATAAAATCTTTGAAGAGCAAGGGCTTGATGAATATATGAAATATCAAGTTGAGCATGAAGATATTCCTTTAGCAAAGGGAACTGCTTACCATCTCATCGAATCCTTACTTAAGCTTAACCAAACCAAAAAGGAAAGGAAGCTAATTGAGGTTGTAATAATGTCAAGGAATTCACCTGATACTGGGTTAAGAATTCTAAATTCAATTAGACATTACAACTTACCAATAACAAGATCTGCATTTACGTCAAGTGTTTCTCTAGCAAATTACGTTGAAGCATTTGATGTTGATTTGTTTCTTTCCAAGTCAGCTTCAGATATACAAGACATTATTGATTCAGGTAAATGTGCAGCAGCTTTAATATACTCTCCTCCAATCAACTTTAAACCAGATAATCAAGTATTAAGAATTGCTTTTGATGCCGATGCTGTTATATTTTCTGATGCATCTGAATACATATATAAGAAAGATGGATTGAAGCAATTTCATGAGAATGAATCAAAAAATGAAAATATCCCCTTAAAGGAGGGGCCATTTGGTAAATTCATTAAGCTATTATCTAAAATTCAGAGAGGGTTAGATAGAAACCTTATAAGAATAGCTATTGTCACAGCAAGAGATTACCCTTCAAATATCAGGGTAATTAAAACACTTCGAAATTGGGGAGTTTATGTAGATGAAGCTTTTTTCTTAGGAGGTGTCTCAAAAGACAAGGTTTTAAAGGCCTTTAACGCCCATATATTTTTTGACGACCAAGATGCTCATGTTGCCCCCGCATCTGTTTTAGTACCATCTAGTCGTGTCCCATACAAAAAGAATTCTCCATTATTTGAAGATACATCAGATATCAAACCAATTAATACTAACTCTAAAAACAATTAATATGAGCGGTTCTTCCAGAGGTTACGTACCCACATATAGCAGCGATTATGAATGTGATAAAGGTATTATTACAACCAACCTTGCTTCTCCCGACTTTTTGGTTCTATCACACCATAATGTTGGTGATATATTGTCTGTCAATATCCTTTCAAACAACGTGGTTGTTGAAAACAATAACGGAGAAGTTTTAGGCAGTGTAATACATGAGCATACAGAAAAGTTAAAAGAATGTATCTCGCAAGGAAATACCTATTCTGCTAAGATCATCCAGTTAAATGATTATACATGCAAAGTAAAAATATATCACACAAGCAATGGATAAAATAACAATAATAGGAGGCACTTATAAAGAATACAGCATAGAGCCCCTTCACGATCAAATATTTGGCTCTGGATTACGAGCAGCGCAACTTTTACTTGAAAATACTTCAGTTAAGGTGACATATAAAACCGCAGGAAACAATACAGTAAAAAGACATTTAAAAAACTACGAAAGTGTATTTTCAAACTTCTCATATGATATAACGCAAACTAACTCTTTGGTTGAGTTTAAATATGGATTTCTGCTAGAAAACCCATCAATTTATCCTTCAGTATATAGTTTTAAAACAAAACCAGAACTTGAGATTAATGAAGATAATCTTGTTGTTTTTGGCATGCTCGATGCAAATATTAGTGCTACAGCAAATAAAGTAATATACGATCCGCAAAACTCTTTCAATCCAATAAAGTTCTCGGAAAAATGTAAAGCAAATCAGGTTATTTACATCATTAATAAAGCAGAAGCAAAAACTATTTCTGGAGAAGATGATATGGAAAATATGATCAACTTTTTCTTCGACAAAGAAAAAGTCTATGCTTTAGTAATTAAAGATGGGCCTTTGGGAGCAAACTTATACAAGGATAAAAAGCTCATTAAGACAGCTCCAATATATAAAACAAAGAATGTATTCAAAATAGGTTCTGGAGATATTTTCACAACTACATTTGCTTATTATTGGCTTGTTAGACAGTCTAAAATTGAAGACTGTCTCATAACCGCTTCGTATACAACTGCGTTATATTGCAATACAGGATCATTGTGCAAACTATTTGATTCTAAAGAAAAATTATCACCTTTACTTTTAAATCCCGAAACACTTTCAAGCAAGACTATTTATCTTGCAGGTCCTATATTCACTCTTTCAAACCTATTACTTATAGATAAAATTAGGGATGTATTTCTAAATATGGGTATTAACGTATTCTCACCATATCATGATGTTGGAATTGGCAATCAAAAAGATATCGCAATTAAAGATTTGGAAGGAATTGATAATGCTGACGCCATCTTTGCAATAATTGATGGCCTTGATTCTGGTACTTTAATTGAATTAGGATATGCAATGGCTAAAAACAAAAAAATTATTGGATATAATAAAAATGAAAACAGTGATTCCCTTCTAATGTTAAAGGCGGCCAATTATACATCGTTTGAGGATCTTACTAGTGCAATTTATAATACCATCTGGACTCTATGAAAAGAGCTGTATTATTATCAGGTGGTATGGACTCGATAGCTCTAACGTACCATTTAAAGCCTGAGATTGCATACACAATTAATTATGGTCAAGCTAGTGCAGACAGAGAAAGCTATATATCGAAAAAGGTTTGTCAGATTTTAGGCATTGAACACAAGCAAATTGATATTGATTGTAAAACTTTAGGAAGTGGTTTACTCATCAATCAAGATCCTCATACAATTGCACCTTCTAACGAATGGTGGCCTTTTAGAAATCAATTAATAATTACTTTAGGGTTAATGCAAGGGATTAAAGATCAGATTAATGAAATTCATTTAGCATTAGTAAAAAATGATTCTTTTCATAAAGATGGCACCAAGGAATTTTACAATATGATCAACCAACTATCAGCTTTCCAAGAAGGGAATATAGAAGTTAAATGTCAAACAATACCTTTTCACACTCATGAACTGGTTATAAATTACAAAGTCCCGTTTGAACTTCTTTTACTTGCGCACTCTTGTCACGTTTCAAATATTGCATGCGGTAAATGTCCAGGATGCCAAAAACAACTTAGAGTTAAACAAGAGTTAAAAATAGATTAAAATATTCGTACTTACTATCCAAGATCTTGTTATCAATTGATAAACTAATTATTACATACAATTACCAAGCTATATGCTAATTCTGAAATATTAAAAGAATAAAAACAATGGGTAAACTAGTTATAAAATCAGATCCTGAAGTGAGTAAAGTGTTTGCTGATTACCCCGATAGTGTTCGTGAGAAAATGCATTTTTTGAGGGAGTTAGTGATAGAAACAGCTGAAGAAACAGAGGGTATTGATGAGTTAACCGAAACGTTAAAATGGGGAGAGCCCAGTTATATCACTAAAAATGGAAGCACTCTGCGAATGGACTGGAAAAAGAAAGCTCCTAAGCAATATGCCATGTATTTTCAATGTACCAGCAGACTGGTAAATACTTTTCGAATGGTATTTGAACACCAATTTCAATACGAAGGGAAAAGGGCAATTGTATTCGAGTTAGATCAGGAAATCCCCGTTTGGGAACTGAAAGCTTGTATCAAAGCCGCATTGACTTATCACAAAGTAAAACATTTAATTACATTGGGGATTTGAAATAACACCTATAACCAAAACTAAAACCTATGACCGGCGGACTAGGATTTGTAAAAGACGGCATGAATGCCCAAAAGCGGAATCGAAGGATGGTGACGGAGTTGCATGATAAGCACTTTAAATCATCAAAACCTAAGAGTGATTTCTCCAGAAAATTCAAGGAAAGTAAAGAAGTAGATGCTAAAACCTTAGAAGCCATAAGAGCTAATGCTAAAAGGGATAATCAGAGGGGATTGATAAAAGCATTATTAGTAATTGCATTGGCTGTTACAATCGTGGTTACAATTTATTTTTTGCCTCAATTGATAGAATAAAAAAATCTCGCATTTGAATTAATCTTTTTGTGCGACTAATAATAAAGCAATTAAATAGCGGAAGTTATCACAACAAATCTAAATCTTTATTGAAATAACTAACTTGAATAAAAATGATTGAAAAACTAATAAGTATACCCGGTCCTCTATTTTTGCTTTATTACGCTTTGTATTCTGCACTGGTTATTTATTTGATAGGTAAACTTGCAAAGAATGATTCATCAAAGGGATATGAAATTCCGGAACCCACAAAGCTATCCCCTATTGATATTGCTTTATTAAGTAACGGATTAAAGGGAGTTATCTCTTCAGCAGTTTTTAATTTATGGCGACTAAAGGCTATTAAAATATCAAAGGAAGGTCATTATGTTATACTAAGGCAATTACATTTTAACACTTCTCGATTAAGTGAGATTGAAAAATCAATTTATCATTTCACAAGGCAGCCAAAGAAATATACACAACTTCTATCAAGTACTTCCTTAAACTCATTCAAAAAGTTGACTACGCCAAATCGTAAAAAGTTACTTGATCTGAAACTTATTCCTGATTCACAATCAATAAGTAGAAGGTTTCAAACATTTTTTCTTGGAATAGTTTTATTATTAGGTTTTGGAGGTACTAAGTTGTTTTATGGAATCAACCGTGATAAGCCATCGATTCTTTTGATTATACTCCTTATTATTTCAGTTGTTGTGCTAATCCAATACATTAAACCTTTCAATTTTAAACAGACACCTCTTGGTAGGAGATTTATAGTTTCAACAAAACAACGCTTCGAGTGGCTAAAATCTGAGGATAAAGAAACTGTTCTAAATAACGAAAGTCTATTATATGCCATTGGTATCTTCGGCATTAACAGTTTTATTGGAACTGGTTTAGAAAGTATAATTGCCCAAACCTATCTAGTTACCAACCGTCGCACAGGTTATTTTGGTGGGACCAGCCCAGGTGGATGTGGCGGAGGTTGTAGTTCTGGATGCGGTGGTGGATGCTCTGGAGGCTGTGGAGGAGGCTGCGGTGGTTGTGGTAGTTAATTGTTAACACAAATGGAAGAATATAAACCCAAGCAAATTACGTTTCAATGGCATTTGACTGACCAATGCAATTATCGATGTAAACATTGTTACCAGGATAGTTATCAAGATAATGGTTTACCATTGGAGCAACAGATCAAATTTTTAGATCAAATATGTGAGTTCATTCAGGCGTGTCGTAAAATTCACCCTCACTTTAAAGCACATATCAACTTTACCGGCGGTGAACCATTTCTGTACAAGGACTTTCTGACCTTATTAAAAATTGCAAAGGAAAAGAATCTATTCACATTTGGAATACTATCTAATGGTTATCTCTTACCCAAAGAACAATTGACTGAATTAAAACAACTATCTCCCAAATTCATCCAAATCAGTTTGGAAGGAGACAAAATTACAAATGATAATATCAGGGGCGAGGGAAGTTATAATGATGTCATACAGGCGCTAAAAACTTATAGAAAATATGATATACCAGTGATGATTTCTTTCACTGCCAACGCTTCCAACTACAAATACTTTCCTGATGTTGTGCAATTCGCAAGAAAGTACAAAGCATTTAAAGTATGGACTGATAGATACCTGCCTTCAGATAACGAAGACATCTTAGAATTAACAACAAATCAGTGTAGAGATTTTTTTCAGATAATTCTAAATGAACAACACAAAAATAACCGAAGGCCTTTTTCGAAACTTAATATATCCTCAAATCGCGCATTGCAATTTCTAATATCAGGTGGAAAGCCCTACAGTTGCTCAGCAGGAAAATCATTATTGGCCATTTTGCCTAACGGAGATCTATTACCATGTCGCAGGCTGCCCATCGTTATCGGAAATATAAAATCCGATAACCTTATAGAAGTCTATAACAAAAGTGAACACCTTTTAGCGCTTCGAAATGATGAGAACATTGATGTGTCTTGTAAAATTTGCCACTATAAAAAAAGCTGCAATGGAGGGCTTAAATGTTTGACATATGCCAAATATGGAAAAATAAATATGAAAGATCCCAATTGTTGGTTGTAGGTAAATGTCCCTACATATAAATGATCAATAAGAGTAAAATTCTAGAACACTTGCAGATAACTATTTAAATTAACTAAATTGTTACTTGACAAATCAATTATAAAATGAAACCCACTGAAGAACAAATAATAAAGATTGCTGAAGAGCTTGAGTGTGGTATGAATTGTTATTTCAACATTAAAAGCGGAGCAATCAAAACAATCCTGAACTTTGACTCGTGGGATGTCGCCGACGAAGAACCCTGGCAGGAAGATATTCAGGAAATTGAAAACAACTATGAAGATTATATCGAATTTGAGGGAATGGACTCACATCGCTCTTTTAACCTGATGGTCGATTTTGTGGATTATATTGATGATCTTCAACTTAAAGAGAGACTCGTTAAAGCGCTCAATAAGCCTAAACCATTTCGGAATTTTAAATGGGTGATTGATAACTCAGGTGAATATCGCCAGCAATGGTTTGATTTTAGAAAATCGAGATACATTAGTTGGGTTAAACGACAAATCCTTTAAACTGCATCAGGAACCTACGGTTTATAAAGATTTTCTGTTTCCTCTTGATTACCCCTATTCCCGCAGATTTTAATCCATCCGGATATAGTAAAACTCGTCGCCCAACTAAATTAATTTAATGTACATTAGTTGAACGACGAGCGAGTCCTATTAAAAAACTCTTTATCAGTTGATCACCTCATCTATACTTAAACTGCGTCTGGTCTGATCCGTATCGTAATTAAACTCCATGGTTCCGTTAGCTTCCAGCTTAATGGCATTTAAATCGTACCATATAATGGCCTTACCTACTTGCACGCCATTCAGGCATTTTATTTCAAAAGTATTCTCATCCGGTCGGGTAATTTGCAGATTACTGTTGTTCTTAATCTTCATCGAAAACAAGGACACATTGCGCCCCTTATAGGTTTCAACTTTAACCACACCTGCATCGTTAATCACAAACTGCATGCTCAACAAGCTCTTATATACATCCGGATTGTTTTTATAAAAGTCAGGATTGTTTTTATTCATCAGGTTACGCACCGTAATACCTGATATACGACCACCATTTTGCGATAATAGTCTCAAGGTTGAAAACAAGGCCACCATATGACGGTTCATCTCTTGTTGCCCATAACCTTTCATATATGATTCAATCTGATCCTCAGCGCTAAAAGTAGCTGTTGACAGCATAATCGGCACCTCTTTGGTCAGTCCTTCAATCTCACCAACAACACCTCGAACAACCACCTCATTCCTTGAATCGACGGTAATCTTAGGTTCAAAATTGACTTTGTCGGTTGGAAATGACAGTAAATCGATCTTTGTACCATCGGATTTATACTTTCCATAAAAAGCCAGCTTCTTCCCTTCCGGTGCTTCAAAGGTGAGGTTTTCACTGATGATGGGTTGTGCCCGGTTAGATAATCCCAGTACCAAATGAGCAGGGTATTCGCTTCGAGCCAACACACGCTGATTAATATTAACAGCACCTGTGTAATTTATCAAAGCATAAACATTACCTTTCTTACCCACATTAAAGGCCTGAGTAAAGCTATTGTCGCTACAACTTACAGGCACAAACCACTCCATTGATCCGCCCTGATCGAAGGTAGCAAACCACAGATCGCGTGTACCTCCATAAGCCACATAATCACGATTACCTATGTTTATTTCATCTGTAAACCATCCCGAAGCAATAAACTTACCATTTTCGCCTGTTGTACGATCTGCAATAAAGATGTTGCCTTCATTACCTTGTTCTAAAGAGCGGGCAATCATCTGCCAGATATTATTTAATCGGCTATCATTATTAATTTTAATCGCTAATGGTGTGTATTTCTCATATTCCGGCATAACCGAACCTATAGGTGCATTGATATAAGTTGGATCAGTGATGGTGTATCTTCTTCCATCCACTAAAATGGAATATCCTTCAACAGGTTCAGCAAAAGCCACCGCTGCTGCCATATGGCTAAAGTAGGTTAATGCCACTGCATCCAAGCCCAATAATTCATTGACCAAACGTGTGAACAATACAACACGATCTTCACAATCAGAATAGGGATAATAAAAAATCTCATCGGGGAAAAACATCTTTTCCTTATTGAACTGATCACGGTCAGTTTTATATTCAAACGAATTATGCAGATAATCCAGTAAATAAGTGACAGCCTGAGTTTCTGTTTTTCCTTCCAGTCGAGGTGTCAAATATTCATATAATGTCTCTTTTAACGATGATGACATGGCAGCATTCAAATAAACCGTATTCACCGTTTGCGGATAACTGGCTAAAAATGCCATAACTGTTTTATCCATGTGCAGCTCCAATGCCTTACTTTCATTTGGTAATGTGGTTTTGCGAACAACCGTATTGGAGGGATCGGTATAATTTAAAGCGAATGGCAGATGCAGATCAACTTTTTTCGTGGCTCCACCAAAGTCTTTGGTATAAGTCATCATATTACGGATGCCTTTTTTACCGCTTATCAGGTAAAAGTTACTACCGTCAATGCTATAATATGGCTTCTCATAAACCTCCTGCATAAATGGTAACAACAAGTATACTGAACTTCCTGAATAACCAATTTTGGCCTGATAACCCGCCTGATTCATCATGGCCCATGTCCATATAACCCGGTTATTATTTGATGTGTACAACTGTTTAGCGGTTTTATCAACCAACTGGTAAATGCCCCAGTCATTCAGGTTTTTATCTTCGGCATAATTTACAAGTGCATCAATATATAGCTGGTAATACAATGACGAAAAATCATCCCAATAAGCTGCGAACGATGCCGGTTTAACCGAAGTTAATGCCAGATTATTCATCCGCTTATCAATGGTTAAATGTGCTTTGCTTCCAAAAAAATCAATGCTTATTGGTGCCTCATAGGCTGTAGCACCTTCGGGCATCCGGTAAATTGGCGCTATGGAATAGGCTGCTGCATCAGCAATCACCACATCAGGTTTAACCGGTGGTGGTGCAGGAACCGGCTCTAAGCGATCAACAGGCTTAACCTCAACATTCTTTGGTTTGTATTCGGGTTGCTTAATAGGCTTGGGAACTTCAACTGGCTTCACAGTACTTTCCTGTTGTTCTACCTCTGTAAATCCTTTTTTCAGATAGCGCTTAAAAGCGATGTTCATTTTCTTCAATCGCGCATCATATTCCTCCTGCATTTTCTTTAAACGGGCTTCATAATTCTGGTTCATCTTGTCCAGTTGAGCCTGGTATTTCTCGTCCATCTTTTTGAAAGGATCGTCCTTATCAATTTGAGCAAATGAACTAATAGTGGTGAAGAAAAATAATAACGATATCAGCAGAGCCTGTCTCATAGATGTATATTTAATGGTTAGCATTATACCTTCGAGGGTAACACAAAGTTACGCTAATCAAAAACTGTTCCAAGTCTTTTCACTGGTATGGACCATATTTCCTCGCTTCATCCGTTTTTTTTCCGCTTTCGTTTACGTCTTCTTTAATATCTCATCATTATATATGAATTTTACAGTCGCATTTTATTTTAATGCTAAATAATTATCCGATATGATGAAGAAAAAAGGAGTATCGCTGGCAATTGCGATTCTAATCATTATTGTTGCCGTAATATTTGTGAGAGGCATCAAAGCTCTTAAAGCAGAAGAACCAACTGTTGAAAACGAAAAGAAAGGGTTACTGGTTAATGTCATTTATCCAAAACTGGAAACCATCGTACATCATTATAATGGAACGGGAAAACTAAGGGCTGTAGACCGTTTCGAAATAGTTGCTCAGGTTGACGGACAACTTTTACAGTCGGCTCGCCATTTTAAAGAAGGTAAAAGTTACCGTAAGGGAGAAACCATGTTGGAGATTGATCACCAGGAATTTTATATGAGTCTTCTGGCACAAAAAAGTGAACTTATCACACTGGTTACCTCAATCCTGCCCGATTTAAAAACCGATTACCCAGAGTCTTATCCGGTTTGGAAGGAATATGTTTCATCCATTCGTGTTGATCAGCAACTAACGGCTATGCCGGATGCGCAGAGCGAACAGGAACAGTTTTTTCTTTCTGGGAAAGGCATACTAAGTAAATACTACTCGGTTAAATCCGGCGAAGAAAAACTGGTCAAGTACATTGTTAAAGCTCCATTTACCGGTGTTGTCACCAGCGTTAGCGCCGAAGCGGGAACAGCAGTTCGACCGGGCACCACAATGGGAACAATGATCAGCACTGAGCAATATGATCTGGAAATTACAATTCCTCTATCAAATATGGAGCAGATTAAGATCGGAACTGAAGCCCAATTAACCTCATCTGAAATTAAAGGAGAATGGACAGGAAAAGTGGTTCGCATTAGTGGTGATATTGATGAACAATCGCAAAGTGTAAGAGTATTTATCCGTACCAGAGGATCTGATTTAAAAGAAGGCATGTATCTGAATGCTGAGATCGAGCAAAAACCATTTGAAAATTCCATGAAGGTACCTCGTAAAATGGTGGATGATGAAAATCAAATTTTTATCGTCGAAAACAATGCTCTAAAAAATATTGAAGTTCAGGTCGTCACCCAACAAAAAGATTACGCCATTATAAAAGGATTGCCTGAAGGAACGCCGGTTTTATCAACGGTTGTTAAAAGTGCCTATGATGGCATGCCAGTGCGTATTAGTAAATAATTATTTAGTGATTAATGATAAAAGGTTAATGATTAAGTGTCTGTTTTTTCCATGTTAAGAATTAAGCATTCATCACTAACCACTGTCTACTCACTCCTATCTAAAGACTAATAAAAATGAAAAACCTTATAGCCTATTTTATGAAATTTCCGGTGGCAGTGAACCTGATCATGATCATGGTTCTGCTATTTGGAGCTTTCTCTTTACTAGGCATCCAAAAAAACTTCTTCCCTAATATTCCCCAGCGATTTATCTATGTAGACATCGTTTATCCGGGGGCATCACCAGAAGAGATTGAAGAAGGCGCCATCCTGAAAATTGAAGAAAATGTAAAAGGCCTCGAAGGCATGGAACGTATTACTTCGGTTTCGCGGGAAAACAGTGGTACCGTTACCATCGAAATGTTAAAAGGTACCGATATGGATGAAGCACTGATAAAGGTAAAGAATGAAGTGGAACGTATCGCTTCATTTCCAGTTGGTATTGAGTCGGTGGTTACGTATAAACACGACGATGTTAACTTTTCAATTAACTATGTGGTGACGGCTAATAAAGGCCAGTCGGTTACTTTAAAGCAACTAAAAGCCACTGCGCGTGATATGGAGCATGACCTATTGCGTAAGGAAGGTATCTCTAAGATTACAATCGGAGGTTATCCTGATGAGGAAATTGCCATATTATTGAAAGAGGATGCACTCGAGTCATATAATCTTACTTTCAGCGAAGTTGCCAGAGCTGTTGCCAGCACCAACCTTTTGGTGACAGGCGGTAGCATAAAAGATGGCGAAGAAGAACTCTTTATCCGGGTACGTAATCGTGAGTACGAA
This sequence comes from Carboxylicivirga sp., assembly GCF_982718395.1. Taxonomy (NCBI): domain Bacteria; kingdom Pseudomonadati; phylum Bacteroidota; class Bacteroidia; order Marinilabiliales; family Marinilabiliaceae; genus Carboxylicivirga; species Carboxylicivirga sp. The sequence continues at coordinate 18,845 of NZ_CEXQWX010000008.1, read as the reverse complement.
AGTCAGGGATTAGAAGATATAGTTATCCGTAACAGCCCCAATGGTGGTATCATCCGTTTGAAAGATGTTGCGGTCATTAAAGATCAATGGACTGATGCGCCATCAGAAGTTTACTTCAACAATAGCCCGGGAGTGGTAATTACCATTCAGAATACTTTCTCTGAAGATATTATGACCGCCACAGATGCGGTAAAAGAATATATTGAAGAATTTAATGAAAGTCAGGACTTACTGACAGCCACTGTAATTCGTGACCAAAGTGACTTACTAAACCAACGTATTGATCTTTTAGGGAAGAATGGAATGATTGGGATCATTCTGGTACTTGTCTTTCTGTCATTGTTTCTAAACCCACGAATTGCTTTTTGGGTAGCTGTGGGTATTCCTTTCTCTATGCTGGGAATGTTCATTATTATTTCCGGTACTGCAGTTACTATAAACATGCTATCCTTATTTGGATTGATATTAGTACTTGGTATTTTGGTGGATGATGCTATTGTCGTCGCTGAGAATATATACCGACATTGGCAGATGGGAAAAACTCCAATTAAGGCAGCAGTAGATGGAACGCTGGAAGTAACACCTGCTGTTCTCTCTGGTATTTTAACAACCATGATGGCTTTTTCAGCCTTTATCTTCCTGGATGGACGAATGGGCGATATGTTTAAGGAAATATCAATCGTGGTAATTGCCATCCTTTTTGTATCACTGATTGAAGGATTGATTGTACTACCGGCTCACGTGGCACACTCCAAGGCTTTAAAATCGGGCTACAAAAGCAGATGGGTACAATACATGGGATGGGCTGAACGTGGTCTGTTAAAGTTGCGTGATATTACCTATAAGCCAATTGTTGAAAAAGCTATCCAATACAAAACCATCACTTTTGCCATTTTCACAGCCGCTTTCATCATCTCAATCGGAATGGTTTCTGCACGCTATGTGAATGTAACTTTCTTTCCACAGGTGGATGGTGACAATATTATTGTCAGTTTGACAATGCCCTCTGGTACCGATGAATCAGTTACTCAGTTGCAGATAGATAAGATTAATAATGCTATTTGGGAGGTGAACGAAGATATGCGTCCTCTTCAACCTGACAATAAGGGCATCATTAAACAAACCTTCCAGCAATTTAAAGGTAGTGGTAGCAAGGCCACTGTGGAGATTACTTTACTGGATGGTGAATCCCGTAGCTCCAGCACGGACGATGTAATTGTCCGCTTACGCGAAAAAGTAGGTGACATTCCTGGAGCCGAGGCTTTACTTTTCGAAGGGTTTAATCCGTTTGGTAAAGCTCTGGTTATTTCTTTGCTGGGTGATGATAATGAAACATTACGTGCTGCCAAAGAAGATCTGAAAAGAGGTTTAAACGCAATGCCGGAAGTAACCGATGTATCAGATAACACACCAATTGGTAACCGGGAAGTTGAGATCAAACTCAAAGAGAAGGCACATCATTTGGGCGTTTCACTTCAGGATGTCATCGGACAAGTACGTGAAGCCTTCTGGGGAAATGAAGCGCAACGCCTACAACGTGGGAAAGATGAAGTAAAAGTTTGGGTAAAATACAGTGAAGACAACCGGCGCACTGTTGGTCAGTTGGAAAATATGAAAATCCGGTTGGGCAACGGCACAGCTTACCCATTATCGGAGTTGGTTACCTTAAAAACAGTTAATGGATTTGCCAATATCCAACACCTTGATTTTGATCGTGAGGTACAGATTGAAGCCAATCAATCCGATCCAAATTCATCCCTTCCCGATATCATCAAGAAAATTGAAGAAGAGATATTACAACCGATTTATGCCAAATATCCAGGCGTAACAGCCAATTACGATGGACAAAAAAGAGAAAGTCAGAAGGTTGCAACCTCAATGCAAAGAGTAATGCCAATCATCCTGTTACTGATGTTCTGTGTGGTCATATTAACACTACGATCGGTTACTCAATCCATTCTGGTTTATATGATGATTCCATTAAGTTTAGTTGGTGTCATCATCGGTCACTGGATACATGGTATGTCTTTAAGTTTAATGTCGGGCATGGGGGTTATCGCACTAATAGGTGTGATGATCAATGACTCGCTTGTATTAATCAATGCCCTTAACATCAACCTTAAGGAAGGTATGAAATATGAGAAAGCATTATTAGAAGCTGCTGTTTCACGTTTCCGACCAATTATCTTAACAACTTTAACCACTATTGCCGGAATGGCACCAATGCTTTTGGAAACCAGCCTACAGGCTCGCTTCTTAATTCCTATGGCAATCTCAGTAAGTTATGGTATGGCTATGGCAACGACAACAACACTTATCCTATTACCGGTAATGCTGTTAATCGCTAACGGAAGTAAAGTCAAATATCAACAGATCAGAGGTCGCAAGGTAAGCCGTGAAGAGATTGAACCAGCAATTAAAGAAATGAAATACATTGAAGAATATGAGAACTAAATATATATCACTGCTATTATTGTTTGTTGTACCCTTGCAAATGTTTTCTCAGGTCAGCCCCGATGCAAAAGAACCACTAACATTGCAAAAGGCTGTTGAAATCGCATTGGTCAATAACTATGATATCAAAATTGCCAGTGCTGAACGCGAAAAAGCCAAAAACAGCAATTCAGCAGGTAATGCAGGGTTGTTACCCTCCGTTAGTGTAAGTGGTGGTGGCGAATACTCCAACAATGATACAAAGATGGAGCTTTTAGCACAAGATCAGGATGGAAATGCTACAACAGCAATAATTGAGCAAGACAACGCACAATCCATCAGTTACAATGCCAATGCCAGAGTAGATTATACTCTATTTGATGGATTTGGTAACGTCTACACCTACAAAAAACTTCAAAGCAGTGATCAGTTGCAGGAAACAGTTTTGCGCCAACAAACCGAAGCAACCATGGTACAGGTGGCTGATATGTTTTATCAGGTATGTCGAACTCAGCAAAATCTTAACCTGGCAAAAGAATCCATGAGTATTTCCCGTGAGCGCTGGTTAAAAGCTAAAGATCAAAAAGCATACGGACAGGCTAACCAACTGGATGTGCTCAATGCTGAAGTGGATATGAATAATGACAGCACCACAGTTTTACAAACCGAGCAAGCGTTTATTCAAAGTTTGAAAGATTTAAATCTGGTTTTAGGAGTACCGATCCAGAATACTTACAAAGTGGATAATACAATCTCTTACCGTGAAGATTTTGTGGCAGATCAAGTAATTACTGAAGCTTTAATGAACAATGCCCGTTTGTCTGTTCAGCAACAACAGGAGCAAATCAGCGGATTAGATGTGAAAATTAGCCAGGCAGGTAAATATCCTACTCTTTCGGCCTATGGTCAATATGGCTATAGCAGACAGGAAAACGATGCCGGCCAATTGTTGTTTAACCAAAACACTGGCACCACAGCTGGGCTATCGCTTAAGTTCAACGTGTTCAATGGCAGTCAGCAACGTACCAGGGAAAAAAATGCGAAATTAGATCTGATTAGTCAGCAAGAAAGAACCAACCAGGTTAAATCAGAAGTTGAACGTGACGCTTCCAACGCCTATACTGACTATGTGTACAAACGAAGAATCGTTGACTTGCAGGAAAGTAGTCTGGAACAGGCTAAATTAAATTTCGAGCAGACAAAAGAAATGTTTCAATTGGGTAGAGTCACTTCCATTGAATTCAGAACAGCACAACAAAACCTGTTAAATGTCGCTGCGCAGTTTAATGATGCCCAATATAATGCCAAGTTAGCGGAGTTTTATCTTCTTCAGCTAACCGGTCAACTAATTCAATAAGGTCCTATGGATAGAGCATTTTTTAGAAGCAACCGATTGAAACTACTGCTGACGCCCTTTATATTAATGGGCATCATCTTTACGGCCATTGTGTTGACCGTTATCTTTCAGTTTCGAACATTAGACGAAATCGCTTCTATTCCTTATGAGCGGATGCTGATCGGCTTTATTGAAGCCTTGATTGTAGTATTCTTCTACAACTACATTATTCGCAAATTAAACAAGTCCTATCCTTGGAAACGAAATTGGTTTGTCCGATCACTTATCGATTTTGGCATTGCTATTACCTTCCCTGTCATCATCATAGCTGTTATCAACCTTGCTCTTAACCTGGGATGGATTCCTGAACATGAGCACGATGATAAATTGAAGCTTATGATATTCATTATGCCATTAATGATCAGTGCCCTGTTAATGGTGGTCGTGGAGATGATTGTTGCAACAGAGGAGCGAACAAACCTGGAGATTAAGCTGGCTAACTTTGAAAAGGACCAGATCAATTCCAAGTACAGTGCTTTAAAAGAACAACTTGATCATCATTTCCTGTTTAATAATTTAAGCGTGCTGTCATCACTGATTTATGAAAGCACTGAGAAAGCGGATAAATTTATACAGGACTTTGCTGCCATCTATCGCTATGTGCTATCAATTAATCAGCGTGATTTAGTGACGGTAAAGGAAGAGCTCGACTTTATATCGACCTACCTTAATTTATACAAATTTCGTTTTGAAGATGGATTTAATTTTGAAGTAAATGTGGAACAATCAAAATGCAAGTGTTTGATTCCTCCACTAACTTTTCAGGTGATCATTGAAAACATCTTTAAACACAACATTCTTTCCAGGCAAACACCGTTAACCATAGATATTTCTTCAACGGAAAATGAAATTATCATCAGTAACAATCTTCAAACCAGAACAAGTAAGGTTGAATCAACCCAAACAGGTCAGCAGAATCTGATTGATAAATTTAATTTGCTAAATTGTGATTTGCCACAATTCAGAATTGAAGATGATAAATACGTTTCACAAATACCATTAATTAAACCAGCCGATGATTAATGTCCTGATAGTAGAAGATGAGATGCCTTCGGCACGTAAACTGAAGGCCATGTTGGAAAATGTCGCACCTGATTTTAACATCGTTCAGATACTTGATTCGGTGGAAACAACCGCTTCATTTTTGTCTCAAAATCAGGTTGAGTTAATTTTTCTGGATATCCATCTGGCAGATGGTAACAGTTTTCTGTTGTTTGAAAAGATGCACATTGAAACGCCAATCATTTTTACTACAGCCTACGATCAATATGCTATTCAAGCCTTTGAGCACAACAGCATCGGCTATTTACTTAAACCTATCGGGTTGGACAAACTCGAACATGCAATTGACAAGTTCAGGCAAAGTCAGCAAAATACCAGCACTCCAATTGATTATAACTTACTTGGGAAAATGATTGCCCAACAGCAGGCTCAACCTGAGTATCGCGAGCGTTTTCTGGTGCACTATCGGGGTAAATTAAAAACAGTGCAGGTAGATGATGTGGCTTATATCTTTGCAGAGAACCGTGGCGTATTTATCAGTACGCATGATGGTCGACTTTATGACATCAATCTAACATTGGAGCAACTCAATGAAGAATTAAATCCTCGACAGTTCTTTAGAGCGAATCGAAAATTTATCGTCAATATCATTTCCATTGTCGAAGCGCACCTATACTCAAAAAGCAAGCTCAAATTAGAACTTAATCCACCAACTGATAGCGAAGTTATTATCTCGAGTGAAAAGGCTTCGAAATTCAAGAAATGGCTGGCTAAGTAGACAGTTATTTTATAAAGAATACACAACTTCCATATAGCATAAGCAGAAGATTCTTTGATTAGGGCTTTACTCGTCGTTCAACTGATTAGCAGGACGGCGAGTATAGCTATATCATTTTAATAAACCACTTACTTCCTGAAATTCCCCATTAACTTTAAACATTTTATCATTACAAGTTTTTAATATTAAATGTTAGTGGTAAACAATTATACAATCTCTAACATTCTGTTCTGTGAAAAATATCAATAAACCTAATGCCCTTCTATGATTCAAAAGTATATCCTCATATTATTACTAATTGCGGTCACCAGTCCAATGTTGGCTCAGATTCAACAAAGCGACAGCAAAAGTGATACAATCGATGAGAAAAGGATTGATTTAAGTTTGATGCCTTATTTAAGTTACAACCGGAACCTGAAATTGATTTTAGGACTGATTCCAATGGCCATGTACAAACTTAATCCTGATGATGATATTTCGCCCAAGTCCCTATCCGGAGTCGCTGCAGCATATACAACTAATGGCTCAAGATTTATAGGTTTTTTCAACAGGTTATATTTTGCAGAAGATAAGTGGCGCATAACTTTCTTTGGAGGAACAGGCGATCATTACTCCCAGTTTTTTATGGATCATGCAGAATTTCCCGGTTTTTACGAATTTGGTACAGAAACAACCATTATCAGCGCAGGTGTTCAACGTAAAATTACACAGGGACTTTATGGTGGGTTTACTTATACCTATGCCAATCATCTAACCACATTTGAGGATGATATTCGTCCTGAATCAAGAACTGAAACGCATGCCCTTGAATACAGTTTAGCGCTGGATTTGCGCGATGATGTTTATTATCCTAATACAGGTAGCCTGGCAAAAGTGAGGTGGAAGTCGTTTCCTGATTGGATTGGGAATGAAGTTAATGCTGATAAGATTCTGGCAGAATATAATCACTATTTTTCTGTTCGCAATCAATCGGATGTGGTTGCAGCTCGAATTGCGGGGAATTTTGGTTTAGGTAATATTGCATTTGAGCAACAGGTCACTATAAGTGGCACTGATATCAGAGGATATTCAGAGGGGAAGTACCGTGGAGATGGATTGTTGGCACTTCAGGGAGAATACCGCTATAATCTTAAAAACAGAATGGGATTGGTTGGTTTTGCGGGGTTGGCTACCATTTATGGATCAGATACACCAGATTTCAACTGGGACCTTTATCCAGGGATTGGAGTTGGTTATCGATACCGCGCTTTTAAAACGGTTAAGTTTAATATTGGGCTCGATGCTGCTTTTGGAAAAGACGATTGGGGTATTTATTTTAGGATTGGTGAAGCGTTTTAACTGAAATCAATTATCATTGAAACTTTATAACCACTTTGCTGTTTAGCTTTTTTGGTAATAATGTTCAGATAACGAGTGATGCTTAATTTAATATCTCTTCGGCACTATACTTGTAAGTGAATTTGCAGCTTAAATTAGTATAACCAGCCTGAAAAAAGCTTTAAGCCTCTTAATTATTTTGAGTATTTTAGCACTCTACAGACAAACATAAGCGGACAATAAATCTTCATTTTTTTAACAACAAACATGCAGCATATATGGGATTCTTCAGTACTCTACTAAAGAAAAAGGAAAAGCCACTTAACCTCAATATAAAATCAGATTATAATTGCCCGCCTGTGACCATCTTGTATGGTACAAAAACAGGAAATGCACAGCTTATAGCGCAACAAGCTCATAAATATTACCACCAATGCGGCATAGAGAGCGAATGCTATAACATGGATAAATATGATGTAGGTCGCCTGCCTGCCGAAAAGCAGGTTTTAATTGTGATAAGCACCGATGGCGAAGGTGAATTACCACCTAATGCCCGTAAGTTTTACAGCCTGTTGCAACATGAAGAAATGCCACTGCTATCTGATCTGCAATATTCAATTTGTGCATTGGGTGATTCTAGTTATGACAATTTTTGTGGTGCGGGTAAAATGGTGGATGAACAACTTAAGAAATTAAATGCCACACCAATCATTAACCGTGTTGATTGTGATCTGGATTTTAAAAAATCGGCCTTGCAATGGATTCAAAACAGTTACGATGCAATTGTTGGTATCAAAAAAGGCAGTAAACCAGCCTCTGAAGCGGTAATTGAAGAGCCTGAATTTATAACTGCTAATTTGCTTAAACGGCAGCAGCTGACCAAAGCTGATATCGAACAGCCGGTTTACCATATCGAACTGGATAACTCACAAAATCATGTGGACTATTCAGCTGGTGATTGCATTGAGATCATCCCAGCCAATCCACAAAAACTTGTTGGCAGAATACTCGAAATACTAAAACTGGATAGAAAGCAGGCGTTGGTATCGTACAACCACTCTCTTGAATATTCACTGCTCTACCAGTTCGAAATCACTAAACTAACTCGCCCGGTTATCAGGCGCTATATGAAAATCAATAATAGTGATAAGCTTAGTGAACTTTATAATAACAAAGAACAGTTAAGAGACTACATCAATAATAGCGATGTATTGGATTTAATCAGCGATTATCCGTGTACTATGGATGCAGACCAGTTTGTCAGCATCCTTCAACCGATCCATTCACGTTATTACTCCATTGCATCAGGGGCTAAAGCTAAGCCAGATCAGATTGATCTGACAGTTAAAACAGTTCGCTTTCAGCAAAAAGAACGGGAGTATGAAGGGGCTGGTTCTACCTTTGTAAATGAAGGTTTGGAAGAAGGAGCGAAGATCAACTATCGCTTAGTGAGCAATCCATCTTTTCACCTGCCGGATGATCCTGAAATACCTGTAATTTTAATTGGTGTTGGTACCGGTATTGCTCCTTATCGTGCCTTTTTACAGGATTTAGAAACACAAAATATTAAAAAGAAAGCATGGTTAATTTGGGGAGATAAATACCAGGAGAGAGACTTTTTATACGAAAATGAAATAATCGACTTTTATAAAAATGATACACTCGCCTATATCAATACCGCATTTTCCCGCGATCAGGATACAAAAGAATATGTGCAACACCGACTACTTAATTATAAAGAGCGTTTATTGAATTGGCTAGATGATGGAGCCATTATTTACCTCTGCGGCCATACTAAAATGGGGGAAGAAGTAAAACAGACACTGTTACAAATCTATATGGATGATAAAGGCATGAGCGAACAGCAAGCTAAGGCTCACCTTCGCAAGCAACGCGATAATAATATCATCCGGGAAGATTTGTATTAAAATGGAACATCACTGTTAAAACCTGGTCCCTCTGGGAATTCAGGTAAATGCTGACCTCCTGCTGGAGCCGAATCACCATTATTGCCAGTATCCTGGTTCATTTTAGATCCGAAAGTTTGCGATGCAGCAGGTTGTGAAAAGCCTCCTCCATCATCAAATTCGGTATCTTCTACATCCTGGAAGCGGGCCAGCTCTGCACGGAATCGAAGACGCACATCAGCCGTTGGTCCTGCACGGTGCTTGGCGATAATAATTTCGGCCATACCAATTAATGAGTTACCCTGTTCATCCTCAGTGATTCGATAATACTCAGGACGGTGAATAAAACACACCATATCGGCATCCTGCTCAATCGCACCCGATTCACGAAGATCGGACAATTGAGGCCGCTTACCCTCTGCCCCGGCACGTCCTTCAACACCACGGTTCAACTGCGACAGCGCAATGATTGGTACATCCAGTTCCTTGGCTAATCCTTTCAGGTTTCGCGATATCAAACTCACCTCTTCCTGACGTGAGCCCGGATTCATACCGCTTGCATTCATCAACTGCAGGTAGTCAATAATTACACACTGAATATCATGTTGTTTCTTTAATCGACGACACTTGGCACGTAATTCAAATACCGATAAACCGGCTGTATCATCAACAAAGATAGGTGCATCAATCAGATTCTGAATTTTATGATCCAACTGCTCCCATTCGTATGGTGCCAACGATCCCTTCTTGATTTTATCAGCAGAAAGCTCTGTTTCAGATACAATAAGGCGGTTCACCAGTTCGACGTTGGACATCTCCAGGGAAAAAATAGCAACTGGTGTTTTATGATTCAGGGCCATTTGTCTTGTCATGGATAATACAAAAGCTGTTTTACCCATCGCCGGACGCGCTGCTATAATGATCAACGCCGATCCCTGCCATCCTGATGTAATACGATCTAAAGCCGCAAAACCTGATGGTGTACCACTCATACCATCTGTTCGCTCTGATGCCGCTTTAATTCTATCAATCGCATCCTGAATCACCGGATTAATCTGCGTAGCATCACGTTTCATACTTCCTTGTGAGAGCATGAAAAATGTACTTTCAGCTTCTTCTAAAAGATCATTTACATCTATAGCATCATCATAAGCTTTACCTTGCAGATCACTTGAAATCTGAATCATCTGACGCTGCAGGTATTTTTGCCAGATAATGCGAGCATGGTATTCGATATGGGCAGCCGAAGCAACTTTGCTAGTCAATTGAGTAATGTAAAAGGCACCCCCCACCTCCTCAAGCTTAGTCATCTTCTTGAGCTGTTGCGTCACAGTCAGCATATCAACGGGCTGCTCATGTGCCTCCAAATCCATAATGGCCTTATAGATGTGTTGGTGCGCTTCTTTGTAAAAATGCTCTGGTTTCAAAAGCTCAGACACATTTAAAAAAGCTTCCTTTTCAAGCAGCAAAGCTCCCAAAACAGCCTCTTCCAGATCGGTTACCTGAGGTGGCAACTTACCCATTTCCAAGCCTGCCATCGGCTTTTTTCTATTAGAATACCTGTTATCGGCCATAAATCTCTTTGGAAAAAATTCAGAACAACAAAGATACAAATTGAACGTTTAGCAATCGTATTTTATTGAGTCTGATTTATAGCTTTTTTCACTCCCCCATTTCGATTCCCTGATACGCAACAACATGCAAGCCATATAATTTCAAAAAGCAATGGTAAAATCGTTCAGAACACATCCGTTTTTATGCTGAGCAACATATAAATGCCCCGGAGCAACCCCTCTTTTATGTTGAGCAACATATAAATGGCTTAGAGCAATCCTAAATTTATGCTGAGCAGCATAATAATTGCCACGAGCAGGTTTACTTTGTTGCTGAATAAACAAATAATTGTTCGAAGCTGGGGTCTATTCAATCCGAAGCTGAGCTGATTTATCCAATAGCTATCATCAACGAACTAAAATAATTGGAAACAATCGTTGATTCACATTTCAAAACTGCCCGATAAACCATTTCTTTGTATGAAATACTATGAAATCATGATTTGTTATCCGAATGCAAAAATAAACATTGGCCTTAATGTAGTTGAAAAACGTGCTGACGGCTATCACAATATAGAAACCATTTTTTATCCGCTTCCTTTAACAGATGCACTCGAAGCTGTCATTAATAAAGAAGGGGATCAAAACTACACCTTTAGCAATTCTGGTATAGAAGTAGATGCCAAACCAGAAGACAATATTTGCATTAAGGCTTTCAACCTGATAAAAGAGCACTATTCTGTTCCTCCGGTTAAAATACATCTGCATAAAATGATCCCTTTTGGTGCCGGACTTGGAGGTGGGTCAGCTGATGGTGCATTTATGCTTAAACTAATTAATAAAGAATTTGAACTTAATATTTCTGACGAAGAATTGCACGTGATGGCCGCTCAGCTGGGAGCAGATTGTGCTTTTTTTATTAATAATCAGCCAGCTTATGCTACAGGCATTGGTGATATCCTGAAACCTGTTGATTTGAGTTTATCGGGTTATCATTTGGTTCTGATAAAACCACCCATTCATGTTTCAACACCTCAGGCCTATGCTGGCATAAAACCAACACCATCTCAACATTCCTTAACTGAATTAATCAAACTACCTGTTGAGCAATGGAAACATCATATCAAAAATGATTTTGAGGCATCTGTCTTTGAGCAATTTCCTGAAATTGGCAAAATAAAAATGGAGCTTTATGACGCAGGTGCATTGTACGCCTGTATGTCAGGTAGCGGCTCCAGCGTATTTGGTATATTTGATAAAAAGCCGGTATTTGAAAGTAAAGAAGATTACTTTACCTGTATCAAACAGTTGTAAAAAAATAACTTCCTTAGCATCTTATAGATGCTTAGGAAGTTTCATATATTATCAAAAAAAGCTGCCCGAAGGCAGCTTTTCTTATTCTATCTCAACCATTAAATGGTTTTTAGGAATTCTATCTCCTTGAGCCACTTTAATTGATTTAACCATGCCAGTTCGCGGCATGGCAATTTGGTTACGCATCTTCATCGCTTCCAAGATCAAAAGTGATTCACCCTCTTTTACTTTCTGGCCCTCCTTCACGAACACTTCACAAATTGTACCCGGTATATAGGACATAATGTGATCCGGATTCGGTGCCTCGTATTTTACGCGATTTTCGAATTTCTTAGTCAATTTTGTTTTATACTTCATGCTAAGTATAGCAAAATCAACTAATTCTTCTGTTTTCTTTGTACTCATATAGGCAGCTATTAAAATGGAGGAATACCATGTTTCTTAGCCGGACGATGATCATCTTTACCAGCTGATACTTCAATTGCATGCAGTAGCAACGAACGTGTTTCATTTGGCTCGATAACTGAGTCAATATATCCTTTCGCAGCAGCCACATATGGATTCGCAAATTTCTCCTTATACTCTTCCACCTTAATTGCACGCATCGCATCCTTATCTTCAGCTTCATCAATATCTTTCTTAAAGATAATATTAGCTGCACCTTCTGGTCCCATTACTGCAATCTCAGCCATTGGCCATGCAAACATAAAGTCGGCTCCCAAGTGACGTGAATTCATTGCAATGTATCCACCACCATAAGCTTTACGCAAGATAACCGTTACCTTAGGCACAGTTGCTTCTGAATATGCATAAAGTACTTTTGCACCATGACGAATTACACCGGCATGCTCCTGATCAACACCAGGAAGGTAGCCTGGCATATCTTCCAAAGTAATAATTGGGACATTGAATGAATCACAGAAACGGATAAAACGAGCAGCTTTATCAGAGCTATCACAATCTAATACACCTGCCAGTACCATTGGCTGGTTAGCTACAAATCCAACAGTCTCTCCATTTAAGCGACCAAAACCGATAACGATATTTGCTGCCCAAAGCTCCTGAATTTCGAAGAAATCAGAATCATCAACAATTGCTTTGATAACGTCACGAACATCATATGGCGTTTTAGGGTCTGAAGGAATAATATCCTCAATATTACCTTTAAACTTAGGCGGCTTTGGAGGGAATGCTTTTGCTTTTTTGCTGTTATTCCAGGGAATAAACGTGATTAATTTCTTAATCTGCTCAAAACATTCTGTTTCGCTGTTTGAGAAGAAATGTGCATTACCTGTAATTTCTGCATGAACCCGAGCTCCCCCAAGATCCTCCATCGAAATTTTCTCACCAAGTACTGATTCAATCACACCTGGTCCGGTAATAAACATCTTAGAAATATTCTCAACAACAAAAACGAAGTCAGTCAATGCTGGTGAATAAACAGCACCACCGGCACATGGTCCTAAAATAACTGAAAGCTGTGGAATTACTCCTGATGCTAAAGTGTTACGATAGAAAATTTCACCATATCCGGCTAATGAATTCACACCTTCCTGTATACGAGCACCACCTGAATCGTTAATACCGATCAAAGGCACACGCATCTTTAAAGCATGATCCATGATTTTAGTTATTTTACGGGCATGCATTAATCCTAATGATCCCCCGGCCACAGTAAAGTCCTGTGCAAAGATACAGATTGGTGCACCATAGATGGTACCTGTACCGATAATTACCCCATCACCATGCAACTGCTTTTTGTCCATACCAAAATCACGTGCGGTATGCTCAACAAAAAGATCATATTCGGTGAAAGAATCTTTATCAACGAGTGCAAGGATTCGTTCGCGAGCCGTCATTTTTCCCATGGCTGCTTGCTTCTCTATGGCTTTGTCGCCACCACCCTTTTGCACTTGTTCCTTTCTTTTCCGAAGGTCTAGGATGTGTTTTTTCAATGACATAATCCAATAATTTGATTTAACCTCTATTAATCAAAACGCGTATATCAACACCCTGATTAATAATTTTTCAGAGTGCATAATTACTAATTTATTTTTTTTAACAAAAGGAATAAGGTCATATAGTGCGAACCGACCAAGCCCAATATCTTACTTAAAAACTTAAGTGTCAATTTATTTTGGTGCTCTCATATATAAAAAGATTCCAACTGCTGTAAATACAATATTTGGTAACCAAACGGCCAGGATTGGATTCATATTACCATTAATGGCAAAGGTAGTTGATATAGTCATAAATAAAATATATCCAAAGCTTAAGGCAATTCCGACGCCAATATGAAGTCCCATTCCTCCGCGTACTTTACGCGATGCTAATGACACTCCAATCAAGGTTAAAATAAAAGCGCTAAAGGGTGAAGCCACTCGCTTGTACTTCTCAATCAGGAACTCCTCCAGGTTACCTACACCCCGGGCTTTTTGTTCGTCGATATAAGTGTTCAACTCGGTATTGGTCATCATCTCAAAATACTTGCGCTCTTCCTTAAAGTCTTTGGGTGTTACATTGGCAATCAAAGTATCCATAGTAGATCCACTTGATATTTTGTGCTCAATTTCACCTTCAAATTCACGAAGAACATAGTTTCTGAGTTGCCATTTCCCACTGGCTGTATCATATTTAGCATATCGGGCAGATAGTTTTGAGACCAGCTCTTTATCATCATATTTTTCCATGGAAAAGTAATCACCATTTCCACTATAAGCTCTATACTTATCCATATAGACAAAAACACCTGGTTCAATTTGCATATGGATTTTCTCAAGCCCTTTTGCCTTGCGGTTTTTTACATATTCATTTTCGAATTTGATTCGTGTTTGATTGGCTGGAGGAATAACATAACCACCTAAAAGAAATGAAAATACACCAATGATTGCTGCTCCTAAGAAATAGGGATACATCATCCGTCTAAAACTAACACCACTTGATAAAATGGCGATGATCTCTGTCTGATAAGCCATCTTAGAGGTAAAGAAAATAACGGCTATAAATACAAACAAAGGTGTAAACAGGTTGGCAAAGTAGGGTATGAAATTTTTGTAGTAATCGAAAATGATAGCCTTTAAAGGTGCTCCATGCTCAAAGAAATTATCAATCTTTTCAGTTACATCAAATACCACCGAAATACTGATGATTAATAAAATAGCAAAAAAGAAAGTTCCTAAGAATTTCCTAAGTATATATAAATCAATTTTTTTCAAAGCTTGTCAGTTTTATCAAGAAGACTTGCAAACACAAAAGAACGAAAAAATAGTTATAAGCTAAAGACTGGTTTTAGCCCTTATCGATTATTAAGACAATTTACTCACCTCTTGCACTCATTCAATTCTACAATCGGGTAGCTAATTTTTTAACCATTACATCTTTCCATTCTGCAAAATCACCAGCTTGAATATGTTTGCGAGCCTCTCCCATCAACCATAAGTAAAATGTCAGATTATGCATGCTGCCAATTTGTGCTGCCAGCATCTCTTTGGAAACATACAAATGTCTTAGATAGGCCTTCGTATAATGATGATCAACAAATGAAGTTCCATTTGGATCTACAGGTGAAAAGTCATTTTTCCATTTCTCATTACGCATATTCAATATTCCTTCGGAAGTAAACAGCATTCCATTACGACCGTTACGAGTTGGCATTACACAGTCGAACATATCCACTCCAAGCGCAATGTTTTCAAGTAAATTAACAGGTGTTCCAACCCCCATGAGGTAGCGGGGCTTATCTTTTGGTAAAATACCATTGACCAATTCCACCATTTCGTACATCACTTCTGTAGGTTCTCCAACAGCTAAACCACCAATAGCGTTTCCTTCCCGATTCTGGGAAGCAATAAATTCAGCAGATTGTGTTCTTAAGTCACGATAACCTGCACCTTGTACAATTGGAAAGAAAGTTTGTGAGTGACCATACAATGGTTCAGTTTGATCAAAATGATCGATACCTCTTTTTAGCCAGCGATGTGTTAATTCCATCGATTTTTTAGCATAAGCATATTCTGCATCTCCGGGAGGACATTCATCCAATGCCATAATAATGTCTGCACCAATGACTCTTTGTATGTCTACAACATTTTCAGGTGTAAACAAGTGTTTTGATCCATCCAAATGCGAACGGAACATTGCTCCTTCTTCAGTCAATTTCCGATTATCACTTAATGAAAAAACCTGATAGCCTCCACTATCTGTCAACATTGGCTTGTCCCAACCATTAAATTTGTGCAAACCTCCAGCAGCTTTTAAAACTTCTAATCCGGGACGTAAATATAGGTGATAAGTATTTCCGAGTATGATCTGAGCCTTTACATCATCTTGTAAATCCCTAAAATGAACTCCCTTAACAGAACCAACGGTTCCAACCGGCATGAAAATAGGGGTTTCTATGGTACCGTGATCAGTTGTAATCTTCCCGGCACGTGCACTACTCTTTGTATCTGTATGCTGTAACTCAAACTTCATCGTCAATAATTATTGTCATTATTCAAAGCGTCTCAAACCAAAGATTTGAAGCAGCCTGCAAATATACAATAGCACATGATATAAATAAAATAAGAATGATGCTTCTTTTCGGGGTATCAATTCTATGATATTATTAGAAGAGTATTCTGTAAGTTTCATTACAATACTAGTCGCCTAGACCCAATTCATTATTTTTCCACCGGAATGTGAGCTTATCTGAAAAATTACATCATCCCAAAGAGGCATATCTAAAAATATATTGCATTTTTGGGTAAAATTCGAAGTTGTGGAGAAAACTACCTTATATATTTTTATTGGCATTTATGGATTTTCATGGTTATTTCAGGTGTTTTATATCCTGTACTTCATGCTTAAGCCATCACAGTTTTCTCCTGCAAAACCAAGTGGTCAGGATATACCAATATCTGTAATTATTTGTGCCAAAAATGAAGCTCAAAATCTCCAACGCTTAATACCTGAGATTTGTCGGTTGGATTATCCGGACTTTGAAGTCATCGTAGTAAATGACTGTTCGACCGATGATACTGATTTAGTATTAGCCCAATTAAAAGCTAATCATCCAAATCTTTATTACACCAGTATTCCTTTGAGTCAGCAACATTATGAAGGAAAAAAACTGGCACTGACACTTGGCATTAAAGCGGCAAAAAATGAGCATCTAGTTTTTACCGATGCCGATTGTCGACCTGTATCGGATCAATGGCTCAAAGAAATCGCTGCTCAATTTACTGAAGAAAAGCAAATCGTAATTGGTCACGGACGTTTTGAGAAGAAAAAGTCATTTTTTAACCTGTTTCTTCGATACGAAACTTTTTTTAATGCAGTTCAATACATGGGATTTGCATTAAGAGGTAAACCATTTATGGCAGTTGGTCGCAACATGGCCTATACCAAATCTTTATTTACTGAAAACAATGTTTTCAAAAACTATTTTAACATCTCATCAGGCGATGATGATTTATTTATCCGACAATGTGCCAATAAACATAACACAACCATACAACCATGTTACAATGGGCAAACGGAATCCATACCACCGCTCAATTTTAGGGAATGGATAACACGAAAATCACGACACTTGACGACCGCACCGGTCTACAAAACAGGGATAAAGTGCTGGCTTATTGGCGAAGCTTTGACACGCCAAATATTTTGGCTATTAACGCTTTGTTCACTTTTTTTTCCTACTTTTGTTCCGTTAACTATGTTGTTATTTACATCTCGCTTGGTTATAGTGCACATTGTACTGGCTAAAGCGGCTGAAAAAATGGGAGAGAATAAATTATATTGGGCAACCATTCTTTTCGATTTGTTAACACCATTGTTAATTGGGAGCGTTTGGGTAATTAATATTTTTAGTGCAAAGAAGAAGAAATGGAAGTAAATCCGAATCTATCTGATAAGGCAAAGTATGATTTAGACTTAGTAGAAATTGCAGTAAAAGGGGATCAAAAAGCTTTTGCTGAATTAATGGGCCGCTATCGTGATGCTATTTACTTTATGCTTCTTAAGATGGTTAATAATAAAAGTGATGCTGAAGATTTAACCATTGAAGCCTTTGGTAAAGCTTTTAAAAACATACATCAATATTCTCCTAATTATGCATTTAGTACCTGGCTGTTTAAAATTGCCTCGAATAACTGCATTGATTTTCTAAGAAAAAAGCGAAATAACATTGTATCCATTGATGGTGGTGTTACTGAGGATAAAGAAAACGATCAGCCAATCCACCTGAAAGACGAAACTCCTGATCCTGAAGAACACCTGATCAAACAGCAAAAGAAGGTTCTGATGCGAACAGTTGTTCAAAAACTGAAACCTCGCTATCGCATTCTGATAGAACTGCGTTACTTCAAAGAATTCTCGTACGAAGAAATTGCGGAAGAACTGGATTTACCTTTGGGAACAGTTAAGGCGCAACTTTTCAGAGCACGTGAATTGCTCTTCAACACCTTAAAAAATACAGATATTAAAATTGGTTAATATCTGAAGATCTGTCTAATTTATTATTCGGGATTTTATATCCTGCTCATTTGCCATGGACATAATTAAAAAGTACTTTCCTGATTTAGACCCATCAGTAGAAACCAAACTAAGTCAGTTGGGTGATTTATACGCCGACTGGAATGCAAAAATCAATGTCATTTCACGAAAGGACATGGATCATCTTTACGAACGTCATGTATTGCATTCACTTGGTATTGCTTCATTTATACAGTTTGAAAAAGGAACCAGAATATTGGATGTCGGCTGTGGTGGCGGTTTCCCTGGAATTCCATTAGCTATCATGTTTCCAGAATGCCGGTTTCACCTTATTGATTCGATTGGTAAGAAAATTAAAGTTGTAAAAGGTGTAGCAGAATCTCTGGAGTTAGATAATTTAAGTGCAGAGCAAATCCGGGTTGAAAACCATCCGAAACAATATGACTTTATAATTAGTCGTGCAGTTACAGCCTTTCCTGCCTTTGTTAAGCTTTGTAAGAATAAAATCCTGTCACAACAAAACAATGCTATCAGCAATGGAATTGTTTATCTCAAAGGTGGAGATTTTGAGCAGGAGATAAAAGAATATAAAAATCGCGTGTCAGTAACCTCGTTAACCAACTATTTTGAAGAGGAGTTTTTTGAGACAAAAAAGATCATTCACCTGT
>NZ_CEXQWX010000007.1:0-84520 GCF_982718395.1 Carboxylicivirga sp. | reverse complement strand
CATGTTGGGCCAGTAGCATACAGAATTGTGGGTAATGCGCACAATATCACTTAGCCCGTCGCCACTCATATCGGCCAGGTAAACCGAGCGCTCAGCATCGGAGAAAAGTACCACAGGCCCCAAATCATCGTCGTGCCCTACATCCACCTTACGATAGCCCTCATAACCCTCTTTACCTGCTGACAAGTAGAGTTCAAAGTAAGTTCCACGACTGATTAACAGATCAGCGAGGCCATCACCTGATACGTCAATTTGTTTAATATCGGGGTCAGACATATCAATATTGGGCTGACTATCGAAAGGCTGAAAGTTTTGCCATTGTCCGTCTTTAAAACTGTAGTAGCCTTGTGTACCGGAACTATTCACCACCAGTTCAGGTTGTGAGTTGCTGTCCACATCTCCCAAATAAAACGATGCACCAGCTACCTGCCTGGCATTGGGACTAAGTTCGATTTGTTGCATCTTGCCAAACACCGGCTTGGGATCAACTGACGTATCACCCGTCCAACGGGCATCGCCCAGATTGGGTTTATAGTACCAGGCCTCATTACCCGTTTTTAAAAGGCTATTGATTCCCTCGCCGTAGAGGTCGGCCCACTGCCAGCCACTTCTCGCCAGACCATCAGGCAAGTTTTCCAACATGGCTGGATCTACACAGTTCAGCTTTTCTCCGACTTGTGCCTGACAGTAGGTGAAAGTCAATGGGGGCATAGCGGCTTCTTCAACACCATCATGAACTTTGTGAATCACCCTGGTTAATTGTGCCATGTGCGCATCTTTACTATACGATAGCTCGGTTGACTTCACTAATACAGCATCAGCATCCAAATCATCCTTAAAATAATGGAACATCAATACCCGCTCGCACAGACGGTAGGTGCGCATCTCAAAACCGGCCCTGTACACCGAGAACGGATCTTGTCTGGCCTCCCACATGGCTGTTGGTGTAATATTTCCGGCTGATGTGGTAAAACTGCCATAATTACCATAGTCAAAGACCAGAGTAAAATGCCAGTCACCATTATAATTACCTGCAGCCGGATCGTACATCGTTGTATTACCATAACGCACCTGGTCCGGATAGATATTGGTAAAGGCCTTATTGCCATCCAAACGGTGTTTTTCATTAACATCGCTTGGTACATTATCTTTGTTTTCCTGCTTGTAGGTATATTGCATCAGGTTGCCAAGCGCATCGTAGCTTTCCTGCAAGTACCAGCTAAATACTTTTGTTGCATCAGGATGTACTATTCGAGCAGTTGTATCGCGACCGTAAATTGAGGTGATATTTTCCTTTGATATGGTGCGCCAGTACATATCTCCATTGGTGGTATTGCGCCATTGCTCTATCTGGGCAAAAAGCCCCTCAGTACGCGGAATATATCGTTTAATACTGTAGCTTCCCTCCGTACGTGGCGATTCATCTGCAGGCACCAGATCTTCAGCACCAGACAGGATAAAGGTATCTGAATCATTGATATCATCATACTGTGGCAATCCTTTGTCGGTTTTACGGGTGATATTAGGGATACCCACACCCCAGCCCACTCCAAAGGGGGAGTTTCCACTTCCTGAATTATAGGCTAATCCCAACTGTGGGGTAAATTCATTACGTCCGGGACTGATAGCCAAGGGGGCACTCATAGAGAAGGTACCGGTGACAGGATTGGTTTCAAATTTTTCACCAATACCCTGAATGGCCCCACCGCCTTTGGGTAAATTGATCAAGCCCTGAGCACCATTCTGAGCCCCGTTGTTTTTTTCTGCACTAGTATCCTGCCATGAGGAAACCAAATTAGATTGGGGTAAACCTGATGCTTGCTGTTTATATTGTTCGGATTGCTCCGATTGGTTGAATTTCATGTTTTTATAAATTAGAATCAAGACATAAGACTTTAGAGACAAGATTATATCAGTCATTTAGCTTATGCCTTGCATTATGTGACAAAACATTAATTGATAGCAAAAGAAGTCCCGTTGCAAGGCCGGATGGCCTTGTATTATGCAACTATACATAACGGGACTTCTTAGGTGAGACTTGATTATTAATTTGTCTAAATTGGAATGCGATATAATCTTGATCCGGCAAAGTGAAATAAATAATCAAGTTATCAGCTAATGATTTACGAAATAGTATATTTCATTACAATCATTACATCATCTGTATTACCCATATCTGCAACTACAGGTATAGTTACAGTTTGTGAATCATCAATAGTGTTCAGATCTGCAAAGGTATCTTGGGTACCAGGCTCATGCGTACTTTGTGTACTTCCTGACAACCGGGTTCGTTCTAATCCCGCAATATTAATTGATTCACCTTGCAAATAAAATGGCAATTGCGATTTTTTGATCCTAATGTTCACTTCTTCACTTCCTACTTTTGCCCATGCTTCCGGGTACTGTGCTTTAAGGCTGAACATGGATACCAATACCTGATCTTTTGCCTGATCGATTAAATTATTAACCAGATTATTTTCAACTTCAGTACGGCTTAAACCATCTTCTGCTGTATAGTTAATATGCATAATTACATCGGTAATGCTATTGTAATCAAACTGACGAACTTTATCCGGTAATGTTAATGTCCAGGAACTTGCTGCACCTGCTCCTTCAAATGGCAGATATCGGGCATCGTTAAAGTTTAACTCAAATAATCCACTGTCACTTACCGCACTACTGGTAGCCATTGAACTTCGTTTGGCTTCTAATTGTATACCTTCCGGATTATCAACGGTAACAACACTGCTGCTTTTTAATGTGAGATTAGCTGAGACAGAAGTATAAGCTCCAGTTACACAAGGAATAGTCAATGACACACTCTTAATACGGCGGTTACACTGCCCTGGATGATCCATATCGAACAATGCCTCAGGTATTGTGAATTCACACGTTGCGCCTGGATTTTCTCCTTCAGCTCCTTTTCGTAAATCCAGAATCTTTTGTGGATCGAGCATAGCCAATGAGACATGTTTGGTTAACTCGTAACGACGTTTGTGATCTGCCAAATACTCCGACTCCATTTTTTTAAGATCCAGGTATAGCTTTTCTCCTGACAGTAAGCCTTTATTTTGGGCATTGAAATGATCTGTAGAAACAAAATACTTTGGTGATTCAGGACACAACTCAAAATTATATGCACCCTCAGCCTGCTTAGCCATTTTATAAGCCATATCAAAAGCCGAACGGTAAAGGGTATTAATTTCACCTGCCATCCATAAATACAGCTCCTCGTTGGTAAATTTGGTGGTTAACACGTCGTAACTTTCCTGCAGTTGCTCCACTTGTTTCAAATGATTCTGCTGATCAAGTTTTGCCAATTCCTTCCTGATTTCGGCAGTAATTTCCTGCTTATCCAGTTGAGCCAATTCACGCTTGGCAACATCAGCCTGGAAAGTCCAATCTTCTTTTCTGCGATCATAACCAGCAATTATTCCAGAACGAGTCCCCTTATAACTTTCCACAGATGATAACATGGAAAGAGCTGAAGATGCAGTTCGCATAGATTCCGCAATCATCCTTCCTCCAGCTTCAGTAACAAAGTGAGGAGATCCTCCAAAACCTGATGCCCCTGCTTTTATGGTGGGGATTAAATCAACTGCACTTGCACTTAACTGTAGTGCTTGAGAGATTATCTGTTTCTTTTGTGCCGAATCCATATAATCTAATTGTTGCTTCTCCTTTCCACTAATCTTTTTCTTCTTACGATAGTAGTTTTCTCTAAACTGAACATGATCCTTTTGAAGTTTCAGTTGCTCAATGTTTTCCTCGGCTTCTTCTACGCTTTTTTCCTTAATGGCCGTTACCATTTCGGTTAAGGCTTTTTCATGTCCTACACGCAGTTTAGCAATTTTTTCATTATCACCTTTTTCAAGGGCGGATAACAATTGTGAACCCAATGATTTTACCTCATTACAGATTTCCAATGCTCTTTGCAATAAGGTTTGGAAACGGTATTGGGTATTATTGGCATCAGCATTGCGCATAATATCCTGAATGCTGATACCAGCCTGGCGGGCACGGATTAACATACCTGGATCAATTGGAGGAGCAAACAAAGCCACAGTACGCTTGATACCATCAATATTCAAGCTATTACGTATTTTAAACAAGCGATCAGCTATCTGATCCCAGTAGGCCAGCATCTTGCCATTTTTAGGAATGCCAAAATATAACTTAAACACCTGCTCACTGGTATCTATAGCTCCATACACATCTTTCACCATGCCTTTTAAATACCTGTCTTTAGTAAATGGTTGTGAAGCTACTTCCAACTCGTTGGATTCCACATATTTTTCCAGGCAAACGGCATTCTCCGGCTTAATCAAGGTTTCTTCGAAGTATTCAATTCCGTTGCTCATGCCACCACTTTCCATATCTTTATACGACTTAGGCGTCAGTATTTCAGTTTCCACTACTTCAGGTTTGCGTCCAAGCAACTGGGCAGCAATCATATAATATTGCATGGCTTCGTTGATAGATTCGGTGGTATCAATACGGAACAAATCATCACCGTGAGCAATAATTATATCGAGGTAACGCATTACCACAGCCTTCATATAAGCACTTGGGCGCATTAGTGCAATATTATGTGGCTTAAACGGATCGTTGCTCCAGGCTTCAATCTGTTTATTGAATTCCACGTTTTCCGGATCATCTTCTCCGTTTATATTCAAGTCATACAAGAGGTCTTCGATCCCCACCGTTGCGTTATACTCTGCAAAAGGCTTAAATTTCCAGTATTTAGCAGGAGTATTACCTTCTGTTTCGCGCGGATCGAAAATATAATGTATCCACCTTAGTGCTTCTTTAAAGTTGCCTTCAATTAAAAAACGATTAGAAAGCAGATATGGAATATGAAAAAACAACTCCCAGTTATACAAGGAATAAGTGCCATTCAGACCATATTCGAACTGTTCCGCAATGTATTTTAAGTTGTCTACTGCTACCTCATCGTCTTTTAAGGTATTTAGTACTACCTCATTATTGAGTTCAAAATCTCTCAGGTAGTTTTTATTGGCCTGCTGTGGTAATAACTGATGATTTTTATCATCCACACCAAGAGGATCTAATATACCATCTATACCATACTTTTGCAGGTTAGCCCTTAGGGTTTCCATAAACGGGTGATATCCTAAGCTGGCATTCATCACTGGTTTAAATACAGGAGCTTCTTTTGCTTCCGGATCAATTTTAACCTCTTCAAAGGTAACCTCCTCCTTAGAAGGTGTTTGTACCACTATTGAATAGTCCCTGTGTTCGTAAGTGAAAAACTCAGGCATCTGAAGTTCCCGTCTTTCATCCCATGCATGATATTTTCGGTAAGCACGTCGGTATTTGCGTGCAGGTTTATAATACCTTTTAAGCGGCCTGTACTTTTTGGTTACATGAATGTGTCTGACAACCTTTTTTAAGATAACCGAGTTCTTTTCAGCTTTTACCGTAGGTACAAATACTACCGATTGTATATTGTTTTCTACAACAAAAGGTGCATTACAGATAAAATCCTTATACTGATGTGGATAAATCAGACGGGTTTCTCCTTTTTGGTTTTCTACCACGTGGGTTGAATGGGCACTACCACTGTTATTATTGGACGCCACTGGTAACGATATCCAATCCTTGCCTTCGGTCATTTCAACTTTCTGTCCAATGGTATGCATTCCAATTGGCATAATGTACTCTTTTCCTTCAAAGCTGGCTGCTTTAGTTAGGTGTACATGATTAAAGCACTCTACCTCAAAAGAATATCCTTTATTATCTTCAATATAATTATTTGGGTCGTTGAGTATATGCAGGTAATTGGTGTCACCTTCGTGATATACTAAACGTAAATCATACTTTTCGTCGGTATCCGGATTGTCAATGAAGACCTTCTCAGTACAACTTTGTTTTCCCGTCCACTTGTTATCAATTAATTCGCTCCAACATAGTTGTAACTGCAATTGCTTTTGCGCTCTTTTAGCCTTTACCTCCGGAGATTCTGTCTTAACTGTAAGGTCATCATCGGTTGGTTCCTTGGCCACATCGGAGCATTCAAGCCAGAAAGTTACCAATCGGTCTTTAATAACCACAGGCGCAATATGCTCGCTGTTGATTTCCACGCTCATTTTTTCCCATGGTGTCCAATAAGATTCATTAACCAGCTTACGATAATAGTACTCGCGAGGTTCAAGGCGCGTTCGCCCGATTACATGTAAAACAGAAAAACTATCATGCTCTTCGTTATACATCTGGCACATCTCAATATTGGATACTTTTTCCAGCTTAGAGACATAATCCATGTAGGAACTGTCTACAACTTCCTTAGTAATCTCTTTTCCGGTCAATTCTTTCTCCAGTTCTTTAAAGAATGGCGTTTTATTGTCGCGCAGCTCAGGCTCTAACCAGTTTTCCGGGTAAAGGAATATTTTACGGTTAGCTTCCCACACGCGATAAAGGCCCATCCATTCCCATTTTTTTGCATCTTCTTTCGACAGGACTGAGTCAGGCTCTAATCCCAGTTGTATACGCTGAATAAAGGATTGTACTGCCAAGGTTGCCTGAAGAATACGACTGCTTGAAACGGCCGGTGTCATTTGCGTATCAATCAGGAAGTATGAGAATAAATCGCTGACATCGGTAAAGCGAGGGTTAATTTCCAACAACTCTTTTTCACATAAGTATTGCACCAATACATCGCGTTGCTTACTTCTCAACTTGTTGCGACCTTCTGTCATCTCAGCTTTATAGATTGCACTATTGGCTTTAGCCCGGGCAATGGTAGCTATTCCGTCAACCGTTGTTTCATCAATGCTTTCCCACTTAATCCAATCAATAGCTGTGGCATTATCAATATTATATCTTGTTAAAAAGTGGTTAACTTCACCAGTCTGCACAAACCAGGTTAAATCATCATTGTAGTAATCTGATTTATTTGGATCAGGATTTGATTTCTCATTATGTACCCAGTTGCTTAATACACCCGACCAGGTGATATAATCAGATAAAACTGCATCCACATCTGTTTTGATGCTACCGGCTATCAAGTTGTAAAACTCAAAACGGTTTTTCTCTTCTTTAAGGAACATATCCGATTGACAAATCTTTGAGAGCTTATCAAAATGTTCAAAAGTAACTGAACCGCTTGTATTAAGAGGCAATTTAAAAAGATCAATCGGTGATGAATCAATAAACTCCAAATCATCGTTTGTAATTTCCATAATTTCGCAAAGGGAGAATCCTTTTAAACAGTGCTTTATGGCTGAACTTACTGCAAGCTTATTAACGAAGGTACTGTCTACCAAGTATTCTACTACACTTTTGAGTGATATTGACTGATCCTCTATAGCTTTAACCACGAAAGCACTATCAAGATTCGTATTTAATTGCAACTGCTCTTCTATAGCGGTGCTTAGTGCATCAGACCAATCAACCTTTGCCTCAGGACTATGCTCTACTTCTCCCTCAGGTAATTCAGGCTCTAATTCATCTTTCTTTTCAATGATGTTTTCTGCAATCTTAACAGCTTTTTCATCAAACTTATCCAGTTCATCTTGTGAGGCTTCATGATAAAGTAAAAACTGCAATTCAGATACATCAGCCTGGTGAGCAATGACCATTTTTTGTGCGCTGTTTAATTCACCTACGTGATCTGCTAATAATTGGGTACTATCAAACTGAATCAGGCGGCAATAGTCAACGAGTTGGGCTATATCCAGGTTATATCCTTCGGCCAATTGCCAAGCTGCTACCATGTTTTGAATTCCTGTAGCTGTAATAATTGGTGCACCTGCTGTAGTTTCCAGAATAAGCGATAATGCTTTTAGCTCGTCTTCATCCAGTCCCATAGCTTCTCGCAAGTACTCCATAAAAAGATGAATCTCACCTGTTGAATTGTAAACAACTTCACCCGTTGGTTTTCCAGTTGTATCTCCCAGGGTAATCCATGTTCTGAATGTTTCCTTATGCTCGCTGGCCAGGTTATTCTCAATAAATACGCGATTGATAAATGAAGTAGCGTCTTCGTAATCTAACACCACTGCTTTACCAAATATGGCAGTTACCTGGTCATCAGATAAGTCCAGGTAATCCTGATTCATTTTTGCTTTACCAATATACTCAACAGTAGCTGATGTAATCAGGTTATTGCTTTCATTTTGAGTGGCATAATTAGCCTGGTAATTTCCATTGGATAGAATCATGGCATCCAACACCTGCACAGACCATCCTGTGGTTTTCATTAAGCGGTAGAACTGGTACATGCGTTGTACAAACTCAATACGGCGTGTATTTGTTCCAAACTCCATATAAGCAGTGCCTAATTCTTGCCTTCCCCTGTAATGAATAGTAAAACGCGTATCATTTGCTAAAGGGTTCACATAATAGGAGCTGATCAAAGCCTTAAATTCATCCAATGTCATCTCAGCTTTTATCAGGAAGTCCTTAATCATCATTGTTCCCAGGTTAGGAGCTGCAGAATCTTCAACAATAACATTACCCGCGAAGTTAAGTGCTGCAAATGAACGAACAGCTGAACCAGGGAACAATAAAGTATCGTTTTTGGTAAAACTTAATGTATCAAAATATGGGTTTACATCCCCATTGGCTTCATTGTAAAATGGTTCGGCCAGTTTGGTGCGGTTAATACCCAGAGTTTTACAAAACAGCTTAATCTCCTCGCTGAACAAGTCAAACGATTGGCGTAACCATGAGGCAACTTGTGTGCTTTTTATGGCTTCATACACTTTGTAAATCTTGTTTTCAGGATCGGTTTTCAGTTGTTCTTCTGTTTTGGTGGTGTCCCATACTATCGGATTGGTATCGTTTGGGAACTCCATATCAAAAATTTCACTCTCCAGTATTTCCATTACCAAATCGATATAAGGCAATGGGGTTATCGCATTGGTACAGTTCAATGGAATTTGGGTAATATCAGGCCTGCGATCAACCAATCTGTCAAATAAGGTTTTGTCAGTACTTACTTTATATTGTTTAAGCACGTTTAGGATATCAACCAAATAAGCAGCCGGCCCTAATACAGACTCTTCGTGTTTGGTATCTGTTACATCCTGATCTCCAAATATGACTTCCAACTCGGGCAGACTTAACAACTGCACTCCTTTACCTGTATCTTTTTCAAGTTTTTTAGGGCTAATCACTGTAGGCATTGCACTGTTGGAATGGCTGGAATACTTGTTCAGTAAGGCTAATGCTTTATTAACTTTATACTCAGCAGCATTGTATACAGATCGACAATTCTCTGTTTGAAGAACCGGCTCCATTTTTTCATAAAATGCTGTTTTTCCTGCTTTTACCACATCATATGCCGAATAATAGCCATACTCAATTAAAGCTTTTAGCGTTTCAAATTTATCTACCTTGGTGATACTATAAACACGTTGAATTAAAGCAACAAAGTCAATCCAATCTTGTTGATCTCCACCTCGTAATTCATATTCAAAAAAGTCATTAAAAACACTTGAATTATCATTTATATAATCTCTGATTAATCCCTTTTCAATATTAATTTGAATATTATTCAGGATTGATATATCATAAAAAAAATCTGGTTGATTCATTGTTGATGAAATCAATGATAATTTTAACACGTTGAATTTCTCTACAAATTCTTCACCTAATGGTTCAACAGAATTAAATTCACAATTATCATTTGCTAATTTTAAAAAAAGAGATTCAGTAGGGTATAGTGTTTCTATCTTTTTATAAATGTAATCTGCATAGGCATCTGGAGTTAATAATTCATTTGGTAGATAATCTGTAGATAATACTGATGAATTTGCTGTAATCAGATCTTTTATTTCTGATTTAGACATGATCAGTAAAGAGCTGAAAGAATTTAATGTTTCATTTGGAGCAAACAGGTTCACAAATAAGTCGTTATTATAGCAAACTTCGCTGTATTCGATAGCTCTTTTTAGTTGCTTTTCTTCCGTGCCTGTCATTGTTAACTTATCCCAAAATGATTGGTTCTTCCAAAACTCTTTGCTTTCCCCAAGCTCCTGATCTGGTTTTTTATCGTCATAGGAATGCTCCACCATGCAGCTTACAAACTGGGTTTTCTTGTCTACATCTTCGTTAACCGTTTTAACGGTTGCATCGTTAATACCGTTAAAAAGATCACCAAAATCTTGCGTTACCATTGAAACTATTTTACTCTTAATTTCAACCAGGTCTGCTGACGGGTCAGTTTGCACCGGAATAATGTTATCAGAAACAGCATTCTGAATCTTAGTGAGCAAAGTTGCTTCAGAAGTACTGAAGATGGTAGCAATATCCAGTTTAATGCCTTTTTTAGCCAAACCAAAAAGCAGATCTTCATGGTCGAGTTTTAATTGTGTGTTAAAATCACGTGCCTGGCTTAATAGCTGCACATCTTCTTCGGTGGCACCTATCAGCGATGTTACGTATGGTGTATCTTCGGTATTATAGCCAGATATGCGGCTTCTAATAAGCGTAAATTCGCTGGTACTGCCACTTGGTCTAAAGGCTGGAATCAATTCTTCCTCACGTGTTACAAGACGCGTATATATATCCAATTTATCGCTTGTAAACTTATAGTTAACTACTTGTTGCAGGTTAGTTGTAGTAAGTCTTGGTGACCATTCTGAATTGTAAGTTTCAGTTACCATATTGTAAATAATCACTTGATTTTCGTCAAACTCACCATCAACAATACGTTTGTAACAAATGCGGGATTTACCATCAGTATTGTACACTATTTTTCTGTCTAATATCTGATAGTCTTTTCCATCATTGCCAGTGAGGTATTTCCAGAACTTTTTTGTATCCGGATCTGATTCATCGCTCCAGTATACAAGTTTTTTTTGAGTTATAACCCAAGGCGATTCAGATCCAGTAAAAGCAACTACTTCATATACTTTACCTTCCGATTCATCTTCCACCAATTGGCCTATAAAGGGCTCTTCTGTTACTTCATCACTTGCTGATTGAACAATCTCTTCAACACTTTTTACTATATCAGAGTGAGGCTCAGCAGTTAAATCGGTATCAGGTCCTGGTTCAATCGTTACATCTTCGTTATTGTAAAACTTAAGGCGAAGTGAGTTCCTGGTGATTTCTTCACCATATGTAATTTCGTACTTCCCATTCAAGTCAGTGATGGCCGAATTTAATAGTAACGGGTTGTCAGTGTCTTTATCATTATATAGTTCAACCATACACCCGGCTGCGTTCACCAGGTTATTACGCTTGACTATCCCTTTAACCATTGTGGTGGAAGCAATAAAGAGATGCTTCAGGTATTGATCACCTTTTTCATTAATGTTTATTGTTCCTCCGCTGGATAAATTCATCTGTTTATCGCCCTGATAAACAAATAGCTCTATTTCAGATTCAGGCAACAGGTCTGCTGTTTCTGTACTATTAAACTGAATAAAATAACTGCCATCTTTTCTACAGTGTACCTTCTTTTTTAATACAAAATCGTCTGGTCCATTCTTTTGAAAGGCATATACACTTAATCCATCTCCCAGGCCAGAAGTCGTTTGGTCATAAACATGCCCTGAAATGACAATTGATCGTTTCGTATGCCCACTGGTTTCCGGAGCCACATCAATGGGCTCGTCGATCAGTTTTAGTTTTTTAAAAATATCTTGAAACATAATAATATAATTATTTTATGTTATCGTGCTCTCTTAATCAGGTTGCACTAAATCGTTTAAAAAATCTCATAGGATACCCCGGGCAAGCTTCCAGACAATTTGCCTGAAGCTCACCTACTATCAATTTAAATTATTGAAGAAAAGGGGGGTAACCTTTTAAGTTTTGTTTGAATCTGCATCATATATTCGAAATTCAAATACATAATGCAAATTGAATTAAGTTCTTAGCTATTAGATTAACTCTTGATTCAAGAAGCCATCAACTGGTTAACCATAATAACAAGCCCGGATATTCAAGTATTCAGTGAGGGATAACGCAGGTGCATCTAAAAAGCATTGTATGCTGAGGGGAAAATTGCATTCAGTTGCACCATCATTTATTCTCTTAATTCTCAATAAAAGGCATTAATACCTTCATTTCTTCGTACTCTATTTCCGGCACGTTTTCAAATGGAACAGCGTTGAATTTCATTTCCGGTTCAACAGGCTGGTTAAGGGTTTCCGCAAAGTCTGTTTGTTTTTTTACTTCTGCGTCAATGGTTTCCTTGTACTCCTCCTGCAAATCGGCCAGTTTCTGCTCACACTCTTCTTTGTCTTTGATAATGTTTGGATAACCGTAGGCATTGCTCGTTTTTTCACCGTTACCTCCGGGCTGTGAGTAGACAATTACCTGACCACTGTCATCCGTTTCGGCATGGGCAACAATGATTTCCTGCCTTTTTTGTTCAAAATTTTTAAATTCCTCTGATTGCTCACGAAGTTTTTCCAATGATTCAATGCGTTCATCAATCATTTTCTCATTAATAAGCAAAGCCAATTTAAATTTATTGTTACCCCTACTGTTTACGCGGCTGATTGCCTCTTTTAATTCGTACAAATTTCTGTTTTTCATTTTATTACAATTTCTATTGTTTGTTATTAATTGCATCTTCTGCTTTTTCTTGTTGTATATTTTTATCCCTGTTAATATTGCATAGCTCAATTAAGAAATCCTCTGTCTTTCATATAACTCATAAGTATGAAGTCTGGCAAGAAAGTAGATTAGACATCAATTAGCGCCTAAACTCTTCCCAAGCTATGTAATCATTCGTTCCAACTTTAACAACCTTAATTCTTGCTAAATTTGCAGGTGAAACTGTCATTATATGGATAGGGCCCCCATTATTATTATACCCTTGTATAGTGGTTGTTCCAGCATTTGTAATGTGAATTGTGACTTCCATACCTAGGTCTTGAGATCCTTGTGAAAAAACCAATGAATAGGTCTGATTCGAAGAAGATACGCCTCTATCAATATATATTATACCGCCGGAAGCTGCATTTATTAAATCGCCAGTGGATGTGATTCTTAATACCTTTCGCGTGAATTTATTCACTGCAATTGACGCTTCGTCTAGGTATGTCCCGGATGGACTTGCCTTGAATAGTTGTTGATTACTATTCCAAGCTTCCATTGACCAGTCTGAAGAATCGTTAATATTTATTTCTAGTCCTGATTTAGCAGTCCATTCATAGAAATCTTCTACTGCACCAATAAATAACCTCCCTCGATTATCTATCTCAAAAAGCCCTTCAGTTCCAAAATTTGAATAAAACTTGTTTTCATCAAAATTAAATCCTGCGATTTTCGCTCCCGAATTATCTGCTCTAAATATTTCATTGCCACCTCCTGAAGTGCCAGCCCAAATCTGAATCCCATAATTAGGAGTAGTTGGATATGTTGTCAAAAATCCATCATTTGATAGCATACCTATTCGGATAACCTTAACCGAATTTGGATTTGGTAGTGTACTGTCATTATTATACATTACAAAACCTCGTCTACCACGTGAATCATTTACTGTGCCAGAAGCTTTATTACTAATACTAATATACCTTTCACCATCAGCATGTTGCAACTCCCCATTGGTGAAATTCCATCCGGCTATTTGGTTGGTTGAACCAAGTTGAAAATCGTAACCTGACGAACTATTGGCACGACCTCTTAAACCCCAACTTGAAGAACTTGAATAGAACATTTCAACCTGGTTATTTGTAGCATTAGCTCCTGTTATTCTAACAGTTGGTGTTGTGCCAGACTCGATAGTTACACCGTTAGCACCAAATCTGGTACCTGAGTACAAAGAATTTTCATTAAAACTCCAACCAGCTATGCTATTGCTTCTACCACCTAAACTAAATACCTGTTGACCTCCTATTTGGCCGCGCAATTCTTCAACGCCATCAATCGTTCCTAACCATATCCGGTTGGAAGCATCTCTACCTACTTGAATCCCATATATTGAACTTGTCCAAGCTTGTGCATTACCAATAGATAGATGTGTCGTTGTACCATCAGTTTTAGAATTGTAGATAGCATCTTTGTTGAACTTCCAGTTTGCTATTTGATTCTTTGAACCTATGTGAAATACTTCAAAAGCATTATTATCCCAACCGGATAATCCCCAATCATCTATTGAATTATGATACATAAATACACTACCTTCGAATATATCGGCGGTTGGTTGAATTAAAATGCATTGATTAGCGCTATTTAATTCAATAAAACCTCCATCGGAATTAACAGGTGATTGTAAACATTGGTTTGTAAAATTCCATCCGGCAATTCTTGCATAGCCAGCAGAACTAATTGCAAAGTCTGTACTTGTACCATCATTTGAACCCCAAATGCCATAGCCTGATTGACCACTGATACCATCCAGTTTACCAAGTCTTATTCTAGTATTATGCTGTGGCGTAGCCGAATCAATACCATCGGATACATCCAGGTAAGGAGCGCCCTGATCGGAGTTAGTCAGATACATAAATCCTTTTCTGTCGTCATCTGTTTCACTACCCCTTTGATGAACAACATCACCTGCCTCAGGAATATCTGTTGTATTTCTTGATAACACCTTTACACTTTTTACAGTACCTCTGCCAGCTGTTGCAGCATAAACAGAAATTTCAGTATTACCCTGCAACTCAACATCATATGAATATATCGTTGTAGCTCCGATACTAGGAGACATTAATCCTATTGAAGTTTCATTAAGACCATTGGTACGCATAGAAACTCTTTCGCCACCCTCAAAATCATAGCCCTCTATTAGTAGGCTTACATTGCCTGAAATACCTGATAGGTTGTATTTAATACCACCATCATAATTTGTACCAGGTAATTCATGATCTAAAGTATCATAGAATAAAACTATTCTATTTTGAAGTTCAACAGAGAAGGTGTTATCTGTAATGGCAGTTATTTTTCCTGCCCAATATTTAACCTGCTTACCTGTGAATGTTTGAGAGTAAACAAAATCATTTTCTCTAAAAGGTTGATACAACTTATTGTCTTTATCCCTGTCAATAGTGCATGTGTAGTTTAACCCTCCATTTTCTGATACCGTGTCAATTTTAGCGGAATTGGTTATTGCCAGTGAACCATTGGTACCCCGAACCTGATTTACTACCAATTCATACACATTCATGGTTTGTCTTACAGTAAGATTGTCTACTGTTAAGCAACTGCTTGCCAGATCTAAGCGGGTTGTGCCAATACCTGTAAAACCACTTACAAAAGGGACTTCTCCTTCTACATATTTTTTAGTATAGATGGAACCATTTATAATATGAGTGTAGGCACGGTCTGATGTATTCCCAAAACAGAATCCTCTTGAATAAGACGTGCTATCTAACATGCAGAAATGCATATTGTGGTTATTGCTTTTACCATTTTCATTAGTAGATATTTGACCACCCCATGTTGAATCTAGAGAAGCAGAAGTATAAATTTTAAATGAATCTGAGTTCCAAAAGCGAAGACCCGTACCATTACCAGGTTCACATGTAAAACCAGTTGCTCCATCAGCATGAAAATAGGATGCCCTTACACTATTAGCAACATCGACTTCTCCGTTGAAATAAACCTTATTTGAGTCGTGTTGATAACGAAAAACAGCATGATTAGCACTCCCTGTTCGTCTGTAAAAAGTAACAGCATCAGATACTTCTCCACTTACATAAGCAGGGTTACTATCTCCGTTATAAGATATACCTCCTCCATGAGTCGTTGATTGGCCAACGTATAAATAGCCTGTTCCCTGGCTATTACCATAGGCTTCAATGCCAGCTTTATTAAGATCTCCTGCATTTACAATAAGCCTGTGATCATTTGAGGAAGACGTACTTCCAACCTTAGCATTACCATTAACATCAAGAGCTTCGGAAGCAACATTATAATCCCCAATTCTTAATCCGCTCGGACTAAAGGCAGCATAATAATTCGTTTCGGCGCCAAATACAACTTTTTGATTTTTGCTACTTGCAATAACTGCATCTCCATTCATTCCAATGCCAAATACACCTATCTGATTGTTGTCTATATCATAAAAATTTATATATGAAGATTGGTTATTGCTACTTTTGCTTTGAATAGAAATGTAACTACTTTTAAAAGTCCATTTACCTGTTACGGTTTCATCTAATATCTTTTGTGTATATTTTTCAGACAGAAGCATTGATCCTTCCTTAAACTGACCGGCCCTTACTGTTGCATTACCATCAGCTTTTAATGTTGAGTCAGCAACAAAATGATATTCACCATTCACGTTTTCATCTCCATCTGCAAACCAAACATGATCAATATTAATATCGCCTGAATTTCCAGGGTCAGCTATTGAAAAAATTAGTGCACCGTCCGTCCATGAAGAAGGAGTATAATTGTCGTTTCTAACGAATTGTGAACTACTTATATCATTTAATAGTCCAACATTGAGTTCACCTTCAGCTTTTGTTTTAAACTGTTTCGAATTGGCATGAAAATAAGCAATCCCGTTGGTTATTGGGATATCTTCTCTTGTGGCAATTACCTGCATTGTATCAGAGTCCCCAGCTCTTACATAACCATCATCCCCTATCACCAGTTGTGCATCATGATCATTTCCATCATAATTTTTAATTACTAAACCGGCATACCCTGTCCCTAGTGTATAGTCGACACCTTCTCGCAAGGTAACCCAGTTGTCTTTTGTGAAAATTTTATCGGGGTGTGCTTCATAACCATTATCACCTTCAACATACCCCAGGTCTTCTTTTACTCCGTCAAACAACTCCTTCTCCATCATAAGAGCTAAAAAAGGGTTGTTTACTTTTATTTTTAGTCCATCCATAATTAATATTTTTAATGCGTTTGCATTTACTTCATGTACCCCTCTTATTGAATACCTGTATATCCGGGTTGTTGATACTTTGAAAAATCGGTATGGCTTAACTTCACTACCTGCTTGCTCGCACTATTTAATTGTTTTAGTTGTAAGCGATACCGATTTGTTTTTACATTTAATTGCTCTAAAATACTTGCATGCCTGTTTCATAGTACAGATGTAATACGCCCATTCACAAAGCAAATCTTCATGTCAGATCAAGATGATACGTAAATTACTGATTACTTACTTTTCTGATTTGTTCTTCCTTTCCCCCACAGATGAGAACCAATCATATAAGCACCAAAAAAGAATCCTGCAACCATCATAACCAGGGTGTTTAATGCCCCAACAAGCTCAAATAAAAACGTGGCGTACTCATGATCAATGGGATAAACGATCCCTGAAGCAATTATCAGTAATAAAAAGACTCCAACTATAGCTAATGCCAGATAACGTCGTGTTAAAGATCTGGCTGAGTTTTCATTTAGGGTGGTTTTTAAATATTCTACCTGAGCATCAGCTACTTTAATGGATTGCTGGGCTTTCTCTTCTTTTGTGAAGAAAAGTGCATCAATCCCTCTAATGGCACTATCTACCAATTGATCGGCTTGTTTTCCTTTGAATAGTCTCATCGCTTATTTCTCCTGATCTTTTAATTCGAAATGCGGCATATCCCATCCTTTAAACATCTTGCTACCAAAAGTACCGCCCCACACCATGTCTATTTGCATACGCTTTGCTTCTCCCAGAATAACCCCTGCAATAACAGCCAGGTGCACTTTATCCCACGATGCTTTACCATTAACAAAGGCATACACATCAACTGCTTTACCACTTTGATGGCGACTCTTGATGCGGTAGCCATCACATTTGGATAATCCCTTCTCGTAAAGATCCTTTTGATCTTCAGCTGTTCTAAGCCCGCCAAATTGAGGAATTCCAAAATCAATTGGACTAATCGCAATGGCTCGCTTCATTAACTCCTGTAATTGTACATCGACACCATTAAGGCGTTGCAGTGACTTCTGACTAAATTGATAGGCCATTTTAATCCTCTCTGTCTTTTTTGTTTTCTAAAACAATTTTTACTTGTTGTACTTCATCCAGAATTGTCAGGAAGTAATCTCTGTTTTTCTGAACCTGAGTTTCCAACTGCCTGATTCGAATATCCGTCTCTACTTCAAGTGCCTTAACCCTACCACTCATGTTAATCCATCCTCCAAGAGTGATTATAAAAATGGTTAAGGCCATGGACAGAATTTGTCCAAGAGTAATATTCACTTTCTTTTCCATATACTTTATATCTTAATAATTTGACAATACCCCGATATCATCCTCCAATATTTCTCTTAGCTTTTTCAGTCCACTCCTTCCTGTCATCGCTCTGACACACTGATTTTTCAGCGATTGATACTGCTCTTTCCAATAATCGGCTTGTGCCTTGTAACTCCCTGCCTTTTCAACAATGTTCATCTTTCCTCTCAAAGCATTTAAAATGTCTTTTTCGGTTTTCTTTTCGTCTACGTTGATTATTTCAGCAATTATCTTATTATCCATAATTCATTTCATTTAATCATTAAAACTTATTCAGCAAATACTAAATCATTTTCAC
Organism: Carboxylicivirga sp.; assembly: GCF_982718395.1. NCBI lineage: Bacteria > Pseudomonadati > Bacteroidota > Bacteroidia > Marinilabiliales > Marinilabiliaceae > Carboxylicivirga > Carboxylicivirga sp. The sequence goes on along the minus strand of NZ_CEXQWX010000007.1, from coordinate 66,101 downwards.
TATATTATTTACATAACCACAGATATTAATTGACTATATCTGCGAATTTCAAACATCTCTCAGCCACTCATTAAATCTCTAAGATCCGTACAAAACTTTGCAACCATTTTCTGATATCAATCTTATTTCAGAGTCTGGATTAATGTTTCGATTACAAAGATGCAAATCATCCTTATTACCTCCAAAATACTTTCCAGCAGTTATATACATCAGTATAAGCATTAGACTAATTTAACTAATGGCCTTAGATTTTTTTAATATTGTATACCTGAAATATGCAAATGACGGCAACTTAATCAATAAGAAACATGAGCCTAAGCAGCCATTAAGACAAATGATAGTTTGACTAATATCTTATCCTTATTGTTTATTAGAGTCAAGTTAAATAGGATCAGATATATTTTTCAATTTTACATTACTTAATAATCATCATGAATAAACTATACCTAGCTTTAAAAGAAAGCCTGAACGATCACATTCAAAAAGGTGTTATACCTAAATTAATCTTTGAATGGGATTACAACCAGACCGACGAGGTTCGTCTTCGAACAAGACAATATCCTTCAATTCTTTTTAAAATCAATAATGTTGTTTACTCCGACCCTGAAGACAAATATTTAACAGGAGATATGGAGTTTCTTGTGAAAGTAATCTTTAAGGGGATTAATGATCCTTCATCTCAACATAAAATTAGCGAGGGTTTGCTTTTACTTAAACAAATAACCTCTATACTTCGATCTATTGAGAGTGATGAAACAGGACCCATCCTGATAAAGAAAGTGGAAGCATTAACTATTGGTAAGGAAGTGATTTGTTACCAATTCACTTGCTCAGCATCATATTACCTTATATAATGCCTCAAATAAACGCTTAATCAGGGTTCAATTTCAAATATTGCAACCAGGCAATTTCTTATTTAGGATTTAAATTAATTGATAATCTAAGCATTTAAAATCCCGGGTTAAAACTTAATCAACCCGGGATATTTACAATCCTTTTAACTCACACTATCAGCGTGATACAATAAATTCTTTTTCCTCACAAGCCTCATCCAACTCCTTCAATTCCTTTTTTGCATTAGTTGCCAAATAATTATAAAATGTCGCCCGGCTTATTTTATATTTAGGATAAATCAGTTCATTAAAAATCCATTTTCCCGTTACTCCCCTTTTAGAATGTTCTAAATAAATTGATTGTACTTCTAATATTTTAATTAATAAATTTCTTCTGTTGTAACCCATTTTAAATTCAATTTTACAGGCAATTGATTTAGTTTTAGCTCTTTAAAAAAGTCAAATATCTTCAACCTGCCTAATATCTATTAATTAACTCTAAATTGTATACACAAACATGATTGGCGCTAACGACTATATCGTATATTTTAGATTAAACCTTTTCTTTGATGGTTTTTATTAATCAGGCAAAAACAACAACATTTATAAACAAGCTGTTGGAGTCATTAATGCTATAATTTTTTGTCTGTGCAATTTTAGTTTTATTCAAAACGCATACTCTTTTTATAAATTTAGTAGTGAATTAAGATTGCATTTCTAATGTATGGTACCTTAAAAAGTACTGGTCGTAGTTAGTTGCACGATTTTCATCTTCAAATTTTATTAAACTCATAAAGCTTTGTTTAGTTTGTTAATACTATTTATTATTATCCTGATTAGTTTCTTTCCTTCACTGTAGATCGTTATTCATTCTTTGCAAATAACGCTCATTAATATTACTACATTTATTGTAATTCATCCAAATTCAATAACATCAACTGCAAATCAACAACTTACAACTCATAAAGTCTGCTTTTAACTGATTATCTTTCAATTACAACAGCATCGCATTTGATAATCCACTATAATTTGATTAGATTTGTATTTCAGAGACATTTCAAAAATACAATATTTGTCGTTTATAAACAAATTATTTAGTATAAAATGAATCAGAATTACAACAATTATAGTCAAAGGTTTGAGTTGCTTCTCTCAGAATTAAGCTTAAATCCACTTGCATTTGCCAAGAAACTAGGATATTCGAGAGCTGATAAGATTTACAACGTATTAAATCAAAAAAACAAACCAAGCTTTGATATTCTTGCTGATATTACAAGAAACTTTGAAAACATTAATATTGAGTGGTTGTTAACAGGCATTGGTCATCCATTTAAGGAAAAACAGACTGTGCAAAATATTAATAAGTACAGTAACGAAAGTAATCTGATAATTCAAGGTACTCAAAATATACTCCCAAGATGCATAACAGTTGACAGCAATAATAGTGAAAACATTATTATGCTTGACATTATGGCTGCCGCCGGGTACCCTGATAATATAGATAATCCTCAATATTTAACCGAACAACCAGCATTTAGTATTCCTCGTCCTGAATTTCAGGGAGCAACATTCAGAGGTTTTCAGGTTTCGGGTGATAGCATGGACCCAACTCTCCCTAATAGTTCATGGGTATTTGCCATGGCAGTAGATGATCCTGATTTAATTAAAGATGGGTTGGTATATGTTATTGTATTAAGGAGTGGAGTTGTTGTCAAGAGAGTTTTAAACAGACTGAAAGAAAGAAGACAATTAATATTGAAGAGTGATAATTCAACTTACCCTATTAAATCAATTGATCAAGACGAAATACTGGAAGTGTGGGCAGTTAAAGCTTTAATGAGTTTTGATCTGGGTAACCGCTCTACAGATTTATACCAGATGATTAATAGCCTTGAAATAAAACAATTGGATTTTGAGAATAAAATACATCAGATAATGAAGCAGATAAATCGTTCTGATAATCTTAAGTAATTGATATTCACAGCCACTCCTAAATTATAGTATTACATAGAAATATAACTCTGAAATTCTCGTTTTTGCTCTGTAAAGATTCATCCTAAAAACACTTCACTCAACGTTTTAGTTTTTATTGCCTTTTATATCTGTAGAATAAAAATTTACCTCAGATAATATTAGTTCTCCTCAAATCAAGTTCTTGGCCCAAACTAGCAAAATTGTATCTTTAGCTTCTAAAAATCGGAAAGTATGCGCCAGTTATTGTTCATCGGGATGATCCTTTTATTTACTCAATCAAATCTCTCACAATCCAATAACGGACTTTCCTTTGTTGGTGTTGGTGATATGATGCTGGGCACTCACTTCCCTTCATCAGAATATCTGCCACCCAATGACGACCCGTGGCCGTTGCTACGAGATGTCGCTCCTATATTTGATGATGCCGATGTGGTTTTTGGAAATCTTGAAGGTGCTTTTCTTGATGAGGGTGAAGTATTTAAACGCTGCAAAGATTTAAGCAAATGCTATGCATTTAAAACACCAACGCGCTACGCTCCGGTTCTTAAAAAAGTAGGTTTTGACTTGTTGAGTATTGCCAATAACCACATACGTGACTTTGGTCCGGCCGGACTGCAAACAACTCGCCACCTACTTGATAGTCTTGACATTGCCTATGCCGGATTGATTGATAAACCATCTGTTATAAAAGAGATCAATGGGCAAAAGATCGGCATGTGTGCCTTTGCTCCCAACACTGGGACAGCAAAAATTGGCGACATCAATGGGGCAGCTGATGTTGTTAGTTCATTAAAGGAACAATGCGATTATGTAATTGTATCGTTTCATGGGGGTGCCGAGGGAAAAGATCATATGCATGTAACCCGTCAAACTGAAACTTTTTACGGCGAAAACCGAGGCAACGTATATGAATTCTCGCATGCCATGATTGATGCAGGAGCCGATATCGTCTTTGGTCATGGCCCGCATGTACCAAGGGCTATTGAAATTTACAAAGATCGTTTCATTGCCTATAGCCTGGGAAATTTCTGTACATATAGCCGCTTCAACCTGACTGGAGCAAATGGTTTATCTCCTGTTGTACAAATCTGGACCAACAATGACGGATCTTTTGTCCGTGGTAAGATACACGCCTTTCACCAGATAAAGGGCAAAGGCGTTTTTCGCGATCATGGTAATGCGGTGGTGTATAAAATGCGAGACTTGACTAAAATTGATTTCCCGGAGCTAAATCATCGCCTGCTTATTGATGATGATGGAGATTTCTTCATGCCATTCGAAAAGCCATTAATCGGACTTGGGTTTACATTAAGTAAAGTGAAAATTAAGATTCCTAAGGAATTGTCCTTTCACTAACACTTTCATCGCAACCTTATTCTCAGATAGATTTATTTATAGCTGATATCTCTGTTAATGCTTGTATATGCATTGAAAAGAAAACGACTGAGTTATTGTTGTCCTAATATTTTAAATAAAATATCTTCCTTAATTTCAGATTATCCAGAGCATCGTTTTTATTCATAATTCTTCTGTCAAACCAACTAAGATTTAATGATATCTGAGAAAAATTCACTTATTTAGGGATTCTAATTCTAACCACATACATCAATGAAAGTTCTAAAAACCTTTCTTATCATTCTGGGGATTATTACACTTAGTCTTGTCAGTTTTGCAGTGTATATGCAATTTGTAAAAGTAGACCGATTAAAGCCCCTGCAATCTATGAGTTCCGAATCTGTGTTGATTATTGAAACAGAGAATCTGACAACAGCTTGGCGAGAGATTAAAGAAAGTGCTTTGTGGGAAAGTATTATCGAAGGTGATTACTTCGAAGAGTATGAAGCTAATATGATGAGCTTTGACTCCCTCATGGTTGAAAATGCACTTGTACGAAATATCTTTAAAGACCGTCCGCTGGCTTTATCGGTTCAAATGCTGGATGATACCAATTTTGAAACAGTTTTTGCAGTTGATATTGGTAAATACGGTAAGTTATCAGTTCTGCCGCAACTGACTAGTTTATTGGATGTGGAGATGAAAGAACGACAGGTAGACAGCATGACAGTATACAGCATTCAGTTCGATAAACCCAATGACGTTATACATTTATGCATTCATCAAAATCTGCTGGTTGGTTCGCTCTCAGGTAAACTGATGAATCAAACCATTAACGCAATTCAGAATAAGGAATGGTTTAATAGCGATAAGTTTGTTGAGGCTAAAACCGAAACCAGTGCAGGGTTGCTTAATTTTTACTTCAATTACAGCCAACTTGATAACTTCGCAGGCAGCTTTGCACCTGAGTTGAAGAGTTCACTCTCTAAAGTGAGTAATATCCTGGCTTTCTCAAGCCTTGTGGCTGACCTTGAAGATAAAAACATACGACTGGCTGGCCACACCAATTATTACGATTCTGTACCATCCATTGTAGATGCTTTGATAAAAGCTGAGGCTGGTAAGATGGAGGCACATAACATATTACCATCACAAACGGCCTTTTTTACATCTGTTAATACCGATAATTTTCAACAATTCTACACCGAAGTGCTGAGCCAATACAGCGTAACAGCTCCCGTGGTGTATCAGGAATACATGAGCGGCATCCGAAAAGCAGAAAAGTGGTTGGGCCTTGAGTTTAACGATGTATTATTTTCATGGATCAAAGGTGAGTTCGCACTTGCTAAGCTCAATCCGCAGAGCAATGCCCGTGAGTTGGATGCCTTGCTGGTGATTAAAGCCAACGATATTGATTTAGCAAAAGAGAAACTAAGCCTTCTTTTAAAACATATCAAAAAACGTACACCAGTTCGTTTCGACCAGATTGATTATCGCAACCACCAAATTCATCTTCTGCAGATGAAGGGATTCTTCAGGTTGTTTTTCGGCGGAATGATGCAAGGCATGGAGAAACCTTATTTTACCTACCTGGATGATTATGTAGTTTTCTCCAATTCAATTAACTCCTTAATGGGTATGATCGATGATTACCTGGTTGGTAATACCATAGCTCGGACGCCTTCCTTTAAATCATTTATTGAAGAATTTGATAACGAAAGTAACTTCTCCCTCTTTGTACAAACACCCAAAGTGTATCAGCATCTGTATTATTATAGTGATATAGAAACTAAAAAGAGCCTTCGCAAAAACAAAAATCTTATCATCAACTTTGCTAATATTGGCTGGCAGTTAAAAGCCAATGGGCAGACCTTTGAAACAGTTTTGTTGGCCAAACACGATGAAAATGCCATGCTTTATGAAGAGTTGGAGAAAATGCAAAATGCCGCAGAAGAATTATACATTGATGAGTATCGCGAGTTAAAGTTTAAAATGCAGCTAGATGATACTTTCCCTTGGAAAGAAGGGCTGGTCAACTATTGGGTGAGTCACCCTGAGCGAGTACAGGACAGTGTGTTAGTGCATGAAGGTGAAATGCGCGATAGCTTACCTCAGAACCTTTGGCGCAACTACTATTACAGCGGTCAAATACAGTCAGCTATTCCTTACGATGATGGTGAAGTGGATGGTACAGCTGTGTTCTACTTCGATGATGAACAGCACACTGTAAAAGCCGAAGTAGATTTTAACAATGATGTACTGGATGGCGATTACAAAGAGTTCTATAGCAATGGCCGCAAAAAGGCCACCTTATTACTCGATGATGGCCTGCTGGATGGTGATGCTCTCTACTATTACCGGAATGGACAGGTGAAAATTGAAGGTCGCTACAAGAATGGTCTTCGCCACGGCAAATGGAAATATTACACCAAGTCAGGCGATCTGTTAGATAAAGAATCATGGCGCAAAGGGGAAGAGTAGGGATAACTGTTAGCAATAGTGGAAAATTTAATTAAACATTTCACTCGTCCGACTAATAGGATAGAATCATTTTAGTCGGGCGACAGGTATTGTAATGATCCTACTCTATCTCCTTTGTCGGCTAATAATTAACAAACCAATAAACGTCAATGCACCATTATAGATTAGCTTTTCAAACCCCATAACAAACTCGTAATCACCCGTTTCTAACAATTCTGGAGTCAAGCATTGCATAATTGGTATCCAAACATTATAGTCAACCAGACCAATAATAATAGGCGACGCCACCGCTATAACCGGCACCATATGGTCTTTAATATTGAGCTTGGTAAACAAGCCAAAGGCATACAAGCCTAGTAAAGGGCCGTAGGTATAACCCGCCAGGTTAAACACTGTGCTGATTACACTGTCATTATTAAACAGTCTGAAAAGTAAAATCACCACAGCTAACAACAAGCTAAAACCAATGTGCACTTTAAAACGTGTCCTTTTGGCCTCCTCCTGATTCTTTTCTTCAACCTTTAACAGATCAACAGAGAAAGAGGTGGTTAAGGAGGTCAGAGCCGAATCAGCACTAGAGTAAGCAGCTGCTACCAACCCAAGCATAAAGAATACCCCTACAATCTGCGGCAGGTATCCACCCGTTGCAATGATAGGAAACAGATCATCTGAACGCTCAGGTAAAGCGATACCTTGATTGGCCGCAAACAAAAACAATAGCACCCCCAAACTTAAAAACAAGAGGTTAACCGGGATAAACGAAAAGCCATACCAATACATATTCTTTTGTGCGTCCTTCAGATTACGGCAGGTAAGATTTTTTTGCATCATATCCTGATCCAAGCCCGTCATCACAATGGTGATAAAGGCACCTGAGAAAAATTGCTTTATAAAGTGTTGCTTAGACGATAAATCACTTAATTCAAAAACTTTAGAGTAACTGCTATCAGCAATGGCGTTGATCATGCCGCTAAACGACAAGTTCATGGTTTTGGTGATGACCACTACCGTAATGCCCACACTCAACAGCATAAACAGCGTTTGAAGCGTATCGGTCCAGATAATGGTTTTAATACCACCTCGAAAGGTGTATAGCCAGATCAATAATATTGTCACCAATACAGTTACTTCAAAAGGAATATTAAAAGCATCAAACACAGCTATCTGCAGTACATTGGCCATCAAGTATAAGCGGGCAGATGCACCAATGGTGCGCGACAAAAGAAACAATACAGCACCTGATTTATAAGACCAAAAACCAAAGCGATCATTCAGATAAGTATAAATAGATGTCAGGTTTAAACGATAATAGAGGGGTAAGAGAATATGTGCAATCACAAGGTAACCCAGAAAGTAGCCCATCACCATTTGCATATAGGTTAGGCCGGTTGATCCCACCCATCCCGGCACCGAGATAAAAGTTACTCCCGATAATGAAGCACCAATCATTCCAATGGACACGATGTACCAAGGCGATTGACGATTACCTCTGAAAAAAGTATCGTTATCCGTTCTCTTACTGGTTAAAAAGGAAATAAGAATTAACATACCGAAGTACCCGGCAATGATTGTAGCCGTTAAAACTGGACTCATAACATCACATTTTTATCGACACTAAGATAGTTATTAGTTGATAACGCCAATCCTAATATCCTTTGATCCAAATTACATGTTGGTGTGGATTTTAAAATTAAGTTTTGATAACTTAATAATGTTTTAAGCCAGACAAGGTGATTGAAGGACTAGTAGTGCACTTTCCAGGATACAAAACAATGAAAAATTAGTTTTAGCTAATAAAGCAGGAATATGCACAACTGAAATTGAACAATGTTGTGACACATACCCAGACAGACATAACAGTATAAAAGGGAGTTAAATGAAGAAAATACTAGGAATTTCAGCATTTTATCACGATTCGGCAGCAGCTTTAACTGTTGGTGGCAAAGGGATTGCAGCAGCACAAGAAGAACGCTTTACAAGAATTAAGCACACACCAGAATTCCCAATAAACGCAATTAAGTATTGTTTAGAGGAAGCGGGGCTTAGCATTGATGAATTAGATGCGATAGTTTTTTACGACAAACCATTACTAAAATTTGAGAGACTATTAGAAACATATTATGCTTTTGCTCCAAGGGGTCTCGCGTCGTTTTTAAAGGCAATACCTGTTTGGCTAAACGAAAAGATGTTTTTAAAGAAACTTATTTTCGATGGACTAAAAGAGATTGAGAAATACGATAAGAAAAAAGTTAAACTTCTTTTTCCTGAACATCACTTATCGCACGCAGCAAGTGCCTTTTTTGTGTCACCATATAAAGAGTCAGCTATCTTGACTATTGACGGTGTTGGAGAATGGAACACCTCAACAATTGGCATGGGGAGCGGCAATAAAATTGAGATCAAAAAAGAATTAAACTTCCCTCACTCAGTTGGATTACTTTATAGTGCTTTTACATATTTTCTGGGTTTTACAGTAAACTCAGGAGAATATAAACTAATGGGATTGGCACCTTATGGCAATCCAAATTCTAAACAAACAAATGAATTTATTGAAATTATTAAAGACAATCTTGTTGATATAAAAGACGATGGCTCCATTTGGCTAAACCAAAGCTATTTTAATTATGCAACAGGGTTAAGAATGATAAAAGAGAAAAAATGGGCAAAACTATTCTCTTTCTCTACAAGAAAACCTGAGGCAGATATAGAACAGCACCATTGTAACCTTGCTATGGCCATTCAAAAGGTTACAGAGGAGATTGTATTAAAAATGGCAAAAGAAGCAAAACGGATTACCAATTCCGATAACCTTTGTCTCTCCGGAGGTGTAGCTCTGAATTGTGTTGCAAATGGCAAACTTCTCAAAGAAAAAGTATTTAAGAACATTTACATACAGCCGGCAGCAGGAGATGCCGGAGGATCACTTGGTGCAGCAATGGCTGCTAATTATATGTATTTCGACGACGAAAGAATAGCTGATGAAGTAAATGATAAAATGCATGGAGCTTATCTTGGTCCTGATTACTCCGATAAAGAAATTTTATCGATGAGCCGCAAGGTCAAAGCGGTCTATGAAAAATATGACAACTTCGCAGAACTTTCTAAATTCATTGCATCAAAGATCTCTGATGGTAATGTTGTAGGCTGGTTTCAAGGCCGGATGGAGTTTGGACCTCGTGCATTAGGCAACCGAAGCATTTTAGGTGATGCCAGAAATCACGAAATGCAAAAGAAGCTAAACCTTAAAATAAAATACCGTGAAGGATTTAGACCTTTTGCGCCATCAGTTCTAATTGAAGAAAATCAAAACTATTTTGACTTAAATACAGCTTCTCCATATATGTTGTTGGTAGCACCGGTTCAGGAAAAAAGAAGGGAAAAGCTACCTGATAACTACTATGAATTACCACTTTGGGAACGCTTGTATTATAAACGCAGTGATATACAGTCTATAACCCACCTGGATTTTTCGGCAAGGATACAAACAGTTCACAAAGAAACGAATCCAAGATACTGGGAATTGATAAACGAATTCAAAAATCAAACAGGCTATGGTCTAGTAGTTAATACCAGTTTTAATGTAAGAGGAGAGCCAATAGTCTGTACTCCACACGATGCTTACAGATGCTTTATGAGTACCGAAATGGATTATTTGGTAATCAATGATTTTGTGTATTGCAAAACTGAACAGCCGGATTGGGAAAACAAGGAAAAATGGATGGTTAAGTTTAAAATGGATTGATTATGAAGAATGAAAGCAAGATATATAACTTCTTTATTATAGTCGCACTGTTGTTCTGGAATCCTTTGTCTTTTTATTTACTGTATAAAAACACTCCGGTAATAGATATAATATGGCTATGGGTTATATATACAATTCTATTGGTTACCGGAGTTATTATTACAGTACTGATACATAAAGAAAAAATCAATAATAGATTGAAAGATGTAATATTGAGTTGTGCTTTTATTGGGATTCTTTCAGGTATAGTAGTATGTATTAATATGAATATGGGAGATGATAATAATTCTCTTCAAACGGAGCAGGGGATTATTTTTCCAAAAAATTATTCAGTCAGAAGCCAAACAGTTGAGTTTGATTACAAAATTGTCACAAATAGTATAGGAATCAGAGACCGAGAGATAAATATTGACAAGCAAGATAAATATAGGATTTTGTGTTTTGGTGATTCCTGGACTATGGGCTTTGGAGTTAATATAGAGAATAGCTGGCCCAGGAAAGTGCAAGATTATCTACATGCAATGCAATATGAAAATGTTGAGGTACTTAATTGTGGAAGAGCCGGGCGATATACCACAAATTATTTAGAATATATGAATAGTGCTGTCCCTCTTTTAAAACCAGATCTGGTTTTGGTTGGGGTGCTGCAGTTAGAAGATCTGATTCAACTTTACGAAAATGATATAAAATCAGGATCAAAAACAACAAATGAAGATGTTTCGCTTACAGTACAACTTAAATATGCGATAAAAACATACGCAAAGCACTCAGTTGGCAATATCCTAAATAAGCAAGGGCAAAACGAGGTTGACCTCAAACAAAGCCACATCAACTCAATACAAAGTAAATTAGCTGAATATGATTATCTGCAAAAAAAGCAATATGAATTACTATCTGATAGCGTAAAATACCTGTTTGAGACTGGAAATCTAAACCCCGGACTTTTAAACCACTATGTTGATTTAACTTACGGAATATCTGCATTTAATAGTCCTGATCACGCTGCAACAAAATTAGCACTGAACTTAATGGATAGAGATTTCAAGGAAATGAAATCGTTGTGCAACGAAAATAATGCAAAATTGATATTTATCAATATGCCAACTGCAAGGTTTACAGGCCACAAGGTCTCTCGAACTCCTAATGATATTTTCAATGACTTCCTAAAAGAGAATAACCATATTGACTCTTTGTATCAGAGTATTGCTATGCAAAATGACTTGCCTTATATCGAAATGACAAGCCATTTCATCGATTTACATCCTAAAGACAAGTATTTTTTCAAGTTTGATGGGCACCCAAATATAAAAGGGTACGATGAAATAGCCAGGTATATTGGAAGCGAATTAATAACACAAAAAATAATTAACTGATTATGGAATTTTTAACTGATTTATGGCTCTTTCTAAAAGAGCGGAAGAAGTTCTGGTTAGCACCAATTATATTAATCCTATTGGTACTGGGAATATTAATCGTATTTGGAGGCAGCAGTGCAATAGCTCCGTTTATTTACACATTATTTTAAGATATGAAGAAAATAAAAACCAATGCAGTTAAAACGGTATTAGTAATATCTGTTGGGTTTGGAATTGTATTTCTTTGGCTTGATGCTAATTGGGCATTATATGCCTCTTTAACTATTGGCATTCTAGGAATAATTTCAAACAGAATAAGTAAGATTATTGATGCCTTATGGATGAAACTTGCTAAAGTTTTGAGTTATATTGTGCCAAATATTTTATTAGCCATTGTCTTCTATGTTTTTTTATTTCCAATTGCTGTGTTATCAAAAATTTTCGGAAATAAGAGTTCTTTCATATTGAAAAACAAAAGAGAAACCATTTGGGTAAAAAAAAGCACTCCAACTAGTAAAGCTTCATTTGAGAAAATGTGGTAGGTTAATTATGCTTCCCAAAACTTGTTAGATTGGTCATCCTAAACTCCTCTGCGATCGGCCACAATCATCAGGGCCTCTTCGCGTATTATTTCGGGGGGATTAACGCCTCTTATCTGCAGGCTTTTTAACCAACCAGCTACTTCACGTTCTTTAAGGGTAATCAACACTTCGCGAAATTGTTCTATCTGATCATCGTTATAGCTATCAGCCGATTTCTCTTTAAAGGCATCCAACTCTTCATCTTCGTAGTATTCAACTTTATCGCTACTGCTTAGCAAACTGTCCGATTCACAAACTTCATGCGCTCCGCAACAATCGTCAGCCATCTGTTTCTGCTCTTCCCCTCCATTGCTTTCTTTGCTTCGTCGTGAAAAAATGAAAGCTACAATCAACGCTACTACTATGCCTGCCAATAAATAAATCATGATGCAAAAATAATAATTAGTCAGCAGTTTTTAGTCAGTAGTATCCAGTTTAACAACTTTACTACCGACTTCTGACTACTGACTGATAATCTTTTAATACTTCCACTTATTAGCTAATGCAACCAATGACAACATAACAGGAACTTCAACCAGTACTCCAACTACGGTAACCAATGCTGCCGGCGATTGCAAACCAAACAAAGCGATGGCAACAGCAACGGCCAATTCAAAAAAGTTACTGGCTCCAATCATTGCTGCTGGTGAACAAACAGCATGCGGTAACTTTAGTTTACGACCTCCAAACCAGGCAATGAAAAAGATAAAATAGGTTTGGATTATCAGCGGAATAGCTACCAACAAAATGATTAGCGGATTCTCAGTGATATTATGTCCCTGGAAAGCGAATAAAAGCACCAATGTAGCCAATAAAGCAAATATACTTACAGGCTTAAATTTTGGCAGGAACGTTTCAGTAAACCATTTTACTCCATTTTTCTTAACCAGATAACGATTGGTCAGGGTTCCGGCCAACAGAGGCACTACCACAAAAACCACAACGCTGGTAACCAATGTATCGTATGGAATGGTCACATTTGTTACGCCTAGCAAAAAGCCAACAATTGGCACAAAGGCAATTAAAATAATCAGGTCATTAACCGATACCTGTACCAAGGTGTAGTTAGGATCGCCATCAGTCAGATACGACCAAACAAACACCATTGCCGTGCATGGTGCTGCACCTAACAGAATAGCCCCGGCAATATACTCACCGGCCAGTTGAGGTTCGATATATGCAGCATAAAGTTTGGTGAAGAATATCCAGGCGAAAAAGGCCATGGTAAATGGTTTGATCAACCAATTAATCACCAAAGTTAAGATTATACCTTTTGGACGCTTCCCCACATTTTTGATACTGGAGAAATCAACTTGCAGCATCATGGGGTAAATCATCAACCACACCAAGACCGCCACCAATATATTCACGCCTGATACTTCCAGTTGGCTCAATATAGTGACTGTCTCTCCAAAGAAGTGACCAATTAATATTCCTCCACCGATACAAAGTGCCACCCATAAGGTGAGGTACTTCTCAAAAAATCCGATTTGTTTCTTTTTCTGAGTCATCTTTTTATAACTAAAAGCTAATACAGCTTATTTAATATTTTCAGTGTAAAACTTGAAAAACCCTTCTTTGATCTCATCACGAACACGATGAAATTCGCTCATGATAAACTCATCGCTTCCCTCTGCATGCGACGGATCATCAAAACCAATATGAATGCGATGCTTTACATCACCTACAAAAGCAGGACATGATTCATTAGCACCTCCACAAACTGTAATAACGTAATCCCACTTTTCTCCAAGATACTTGTCAACCGAATCACTGGTGTGATGACTGATATCAATACCAATCTCATTCATTACCTGAACAGCTTTCGCATTCAATTTTCCCGATGCTTCTGTTCCTGCCGAATACACTTCGATATTTTTATCAAACGACTGTAAGAATCCATGTGCCATTTGACTACGACAACTGTTGCCGGTGCATAAAATCAATACTCTCATTGTGTTGTATTTTAGTTATTAACATTCTTTTGGTGTGCAATCTTTACATTCAAGGTCATCAAGAAAAGGTAGGCCCAATTGATTTAACTTTTTAATGCCTTCCGGATTCAAGCAATAGTTGGTTTTAGTGCCTTGTGCTGTACCTTTTATTAATCCGGCCTTTTTTAACTCAGCTACATGTTGGTTAACTGTGGTCCTGCCAAGGGGGACAATCTCGGTAATATCACCCGAAAAGCAAGCATCGCGTGATCCTAAAAACTTGAGAATTTGAAGACGCGCCGGGTGTGCAAGAGCTTTAAATAACTGTGCCAGTTCCTGTAATTGATTGTCGAATAAATCTGTTTTTGCCTGGGGCATTATTATAGGTTTATTGGTTGATTTGCCCGTCAATCATTAAATGTGACAGTTCCACTATCAACCTTATTTCATATTGTCTTAATATCGACGTAAAAGTACGTCATTTATTTGACGTATTTTTACGTCGGAGTTTTTTTAATGATTTTTTAACATACGGACATAAAAAAAGGGGAAGCCAAAACTTCCCCTGATATTATTCTATAACAATTGTCTGTTAGATATCCATATTCATTGCAGCTCTCACTTCTTCCAATGTTTTTTGAGCTACATTTCTCGATTCCGCGATACCTTCACGCAGAATACTTTTTACAAAGTCTAGATTATTCTCTAATTGTGTGCGTCGCTGACGAATTTCTCTGAAATGTTCATTGATCGATTCCGTTACAATCTGCTTCAGCTTTCCGGCTCCCTGATCACCAATCTCCTCGGCAATCTTTTCTGGTTCAGTACCATTAGCCAAAGCAGCAATGCGAAGCAAATTAGCTACTTCTGGGCGATTATCAGGATCGAAAGTAATTAATCGTTCCGAGTCTGTTTTTGCAGACCTCACGGCCTTCATGGTCTCATCTTCAGTTGACTTAATCATGATGGTGTTATTACGACTCTTACTCATTTTTTGTCCGCCATCCAAACCAAGGATCATTGGTGTTTCACTTAACAATCCTGTTGGTTCTCTAAACACACGCGCCTTAAATCTCTTATTAAAACGTTTGGCAATTGTACGTGTCAACTCAATGTGTGGTAGCTGATCTTTACCAACCGGAACAACGTCACTCTTACAAAATAAAATATCTGCGGCCTGATGCACAGGATATGTATACATACCGGCATTAATCACATTCTGACCAGAAGCCTGAATCTCTTCCTTAATTGTTGGGTTTTTACTTAACTCTGAGTTCGAGACTAACGATAAAAAGGGCACCAATAACTGGTTTAACTCAGGGATATGGCTGTGTGGAAAAATGTGCGTATTAAATTTATGTGGATCCAATCCACAAGCTAAATAGTCGATTGTTAATTCTGTTGCATACCTGGAAATATCCTGGAATACATCCCTATCTGTCAATACCTGGTAGTCAGCAATTACAATAAAAGTCTCTACGCCTAAATTTTGTAAGCGTACTCTGTTTTGTAACGAACCAAAGTAATGGCCAATGTGTAAATTACCTGTTGGTCTGTCACCTGTAAGAACCCTGTGCTTCTCAGGGTTTATTTGCAAATCCGCTTTTAAAGCATTACTTTTTTTTACGGCAATATCAAATGAAGCATTACTGATTCCTTCAGCTTTTTCAGTTGTCATATGACGTTGTTTCTTATAATCAATTAATAAAGAGCTGCAAAAATGGGGAAAATTGTGATGATTTGAAAATTATTTAATTCGAAAGCAAGGCCTCTAATATTCAAAGTATTTGCTTTATCTGTCAGGCAAACCAGTTGATAACTTTTAAGCTAATAAGCGCCCAAACAATATAACGTAGTAATTTCCCAATCAACATACCAATACTGGCTAGTAACCAGTTAACTTTCAGCAATCCTAATATAACAGCTATTACATCACCAACCCCTGGTAACCAACAAAAAAAAGCAATCCATAATTCTCTTCCCGACACAAGCTTCTTGGTTTTCTCAATCTGTGAATGTTTAATCTTAAGGTATTTCTCAATCCATTCGGTTTTTCCCAACCAACCTAACCCATACGAGCTCATTCCTCCCAACCAATTACCTAATGTTGCCAGGGCCAGACACCAGTACAAATTGTAATCAGCTGCCAACATTCCTGAAAGCAATGCTTCAGAACTAAATGGAACAACAGTGGCTGCTAAAAAAGAAGCCAGAAAGAGAGCAAAATACCCTGGATCAAATATCATTATACTTCATTTTCAGGTGCAAATGTACAAAAACAAGCAAAGAGACTAAAAAAAATTATATCCTGAATCCCTCTAATAATCTACATTTTAGACGTATTGATAAAAATATTTAAAAAAATATGGTACTTTGTATTGCATAGTACCATCTTATCAATGTATATTTGTAATGCATAATTCATTGTTTAAAATAGTATTTTAACCATGTTATTACCAGTAACCATATTCAAGTCTAGCTTTAAAACAGCCGTTATGCTTTTATTTCTATTTAGCGCTATTAACCTAAAAGCTCAATCAACAAAAGCAGATACATGTAAAGTAATCTGTGAAGAACAGGTTAAGACTGAAAAAGTACCAGAAGCTAATGAGGTAAAAAAGCCAAATCAAAAATGTGGCAAGAAGAAGATTACCTCAAAAAACAAACGAACTAAAAGAATGGAAGATGGATTTTTATTTAAACGCCACTCCATTAGTAAATTATAAAATAATAACTCTATAAAACCGGGAGAATGAATGTAGAAAACGCAAAAGCACAAATGCGGAAGGGAGTTTTAGAGTATTGTATCCTGCTCATCTTATCCAACAACGATGCTTATGCTTCCGATATCATCAATCAATTAAAGGAAGCTAAGATGATCGTTGTGGAAGGAACACTATATCCGTTATTAACGCGACTAAAGAATGCTAAACTTCTCAGCTATCGTTGGGAAGAGTCAACTCAGGGGCCTCCACGTAAATATTATGCCCTAACTGATGAAGGCCGAAATTTTCTGGGTGAAATGGATACATCCTGGAAAGATCTTGTTAATGCTGTTGAATTGATACATCAAACCAAAAAAATAACCGAACAATGAAAAAAACAGTCACCATAAATATAAGCGGACACATGTTTTACATCGATGAAGATGCTTATTCACGTTTGCGCAGTTATCTGGATAAAATTGAATCAACCTTTCGTTCTCAGGAAAGTGGCGATGAAATTATCTCTGATATTGAGAACCGCGTAGCCGAAATATTCAATGAGCGTATCGATCGCGAAACCGGCGTCGTAACCATGGAAATGGTTGAAGAAGTAATTGCCACTATGGGTGAGCCGGAACAATTCGAAGAAGGTGATCAAACAGAAGGACAAAAAACTACTTCATCAAGTTCACTTATATATGTAAAACCTACCCGCCGTTTCTATCGCGATATTGATAACCGGATACTTGGTGGTGTTTGTGCCGGAATATCTGCCTATTTTGGCATCGATGTGCTTTTGATACGAGTTATTGTTGCATTGCTTACCATTTTAACATGGGGTGGTATCCCTGTTATATACGTTATTCTATGGATTGCTGTCCCTCCTGCCCGCACCACTGCGCAAAAGTTACAAATGAGAGGCGAACGCATCACCATTGAAAACATTGAACGTAGCATTCGTGATGAATATGAAGAAGTTCGCAAAAAATTTGGAAACTTTAAAGAATCCCCAACTTACAAAAAGGGACGAAGTTTTTTCAGTCGTTTTTCAAAAAGTGAAAAAAATGCTATTCTGATTGTTATAGCAGTGGTTGGAGCTGCCTTGCTTTTCAATATGCCCAATTTTCCAGACTTGTTTCATGGACCGGCTGCAGTTTTCACCGGATTTACACATCATGTAGCACCTACGTTTAATCACATCTTTTTCCCAGGCGCATTGACATTGATTCTAGTCTTACTAATCATCGGACTGATATTTAAAACAGTACTGAAAATCATCCTTTATCTGATTGCTTTTATATTACTAGGGGCACTTACTCTAAAAGTACTATTCTGGATGTTTGGAGGATTTATGCTGGTTTGTTAATCAAAAGTATCGAATCATTAGAAATTAAACTGTCATGAATAAAACTATAAATATCAATCTGGACGGATTAGCTTTTAAAATAGAAGAAAGTGCTTATGACAGATTGAATGAATATTTGGATACCATTAAAAGCCGGTTAGGAAGTACCGAAGAGGCTCAAGAGGTTATTGCAGATATTGAAGCGCGAATTGCCGAACTATTTCAATATAAATGCCAGGGATGCACGATCCAACTGGACGCTGTTGAAGAAATTATACATACTATTGGTGAACCTGCTGAGATTATTGATGAAGAAGATGCCGAAGGTAATTCAGACTCAGGAAAAAGCCAAAGTCAATCTTCTACCACTTACGTTGGTAAGAAATCGCTTTTTCGGGATCCTGATGACCGTCTCTTAGGTGGTGTTTGTGCCGGATTAGGTGCTTATCTGGATGTTGATCCATTAGTATTCCGGATCATTGCGGTCGTTACGGCTTTTATGTCCTTTGGAATAGTCGCATTAATCTATGTCATCCTATGGATTGCCATGCCAAAAGCCAAAACGCTTGGACAACGCATTGAAATGCGCGGTGGTATCACATTCAAAAACATGGGTAAAAACATTAAAGAAGAATACGAGGCAGTATCCTCAAAATTTAAAGAATATACAAACAAACCTAATTATAAGCGTATGCAAAAAAGAGCGAATAAAACAGGCGATGCCATGGCCAATGGCCTATATCAATTGCTCAATATTTTTGGAATAATATTAGGCGTTGGCATCGTTATTTGGAGTGTGTTATCAATAATGGGATTAGTTGGTTTCTTTGCGTTTAAAGATACCATCCTTGGTTTGGCAGTAACAGATGGTAACCAATTTCTGGCATCTGTTCCCGACCGTTTCCTTTCATACATGGATCAGAATTTACTAATGATAGCAGTCCTTCTTGTTATTGGAATCCCATTCCTGGTTATCCTTTACCTTGGTTTAAAATTGATATTCCGTTTTAACAGTCATGGCAAAGTAGTAGGTATGACGGCACTCATCCTTTGGTTATCAGGAATAGTTCTTGTGTTCTTTACAGGAATTCGAATTGCCAAAAGCTTTGAGGAATCCGGTTCTGTAACTGCACAACAAGCTCTAAATCCAAGCCAGTCAAAAACCATATACCTAAAAGCGTCTGAAGTTGAGATCAGCAACGGTGAGCGTGAGTATTTATGGGACATGGATCATTTGGAAGTTTTCTCTGAGGATGGTGAATTAATGGTAGAAGGTGCTCCGGTTATCAATATCAGCAGAGGCGATAAATTTCAGATCACCATTGATAAAAAAGCAAGAGGCTTAAATGAAAGAGATGCCGAATTCAATGCTAAAACTACCCAATATGAGTGGGTACAAAACGATTCTGTCATTTACTTGGATAGAAAATTCATCATTGCCAACGAAGCTCTTGTTCGAAACCAAAAAGTGTATGTCAATATACAGGTTCCATACGACAAGAACCTTGATGTGAGCCCTTACCTGGATCGATTTATTGATGAATATTAGTGTAAAAAGACATTAAATCTATACAAGGTTGATTTACATGACCTAAAACTAAAATTATTAAAACCTATTAAAATATGAAAGAGACAATTGCATTAATCCTGATCATTGCTTTTAACTATACTGCTCAGGCACAAGATCGGCCATCAGACAGACTTTTTGAAAAGATGGCATTGAAAAAAGGCGTTACTATGATGTCATTCTCGAAGGAGATGCTGGATGCGGTTAACCTTAATTTTGATAACGAAGATGGAGACACAGATAGCAATGTTACCGGCGATCTCCATGAAGTTAAACTTATAATTTACAAAGCTCCTGAAGATGAAGAACCAATGGCATTTAGGGAGAAAACCCTGAGCTACCTGCCATTAAGCCGATATGATAAGGTTGAAGATGACGATCAGGATGAGGATGTTGATATTCGAATATATCGCAAAGGAAAGAAAGTATACGAATGCCATGTGCTGTTTCAAGGTGAAACCAATGGTGTTCTGCTTTCTTTCTTCGGTAATTTCAAAATTGATGATGTGGACGAACTAGCCGAAAAGCTGGATAGTTACAAGTAATCAAGTGTTCGTAGAAATAAAAAGGATCGCATCTTTATTCAAATGATGAATGTAAAGATGCGATCCTTATTCTTTTATTAGCAGTTAGCTAAAAACCAACAGCCTTATTTTTTAGCATATTTTTCTCCATCATAACCCCACTTCAAGTACATTGCTCCCCAGGTAAAACCTGCACCAAATGATGCTATAACAATATTGTCACCCTTCTTGAGCTGTTTCTCCCATTCCCACAAACATAAAGGAATAGTAGCCGAAGTGGTATTACCATATCGCTCAATGTTAATCATTACCTTTTCTTTAGCCAAATTCATTCGGTCAGCTGTAGCCCCAATAATCCGCAAATTAGCCTGATGAGGTATCAACCAAGCAATATCCTCATGGGTCATATTATTGCGTTCCATAATCTCAACCGATACATCAGCCATTTTAGAAACCGCATTTTTAAATACAGGCTGACCTTCCTGGTATACTGAGTGCAATTTCTTATCAACCGTTTCATGCGAGGCAGGCATTACAGATCCCCCGGCTTTCATGTGCAAATGCACGCGACCAAAGCCATCACTGCGTAAGATACTATCGCGAACTCCTATTTCCTCCTCAGTTGGCTCAACCAAAACAGCTGCTGCTGCATCACCGAACAACACACAAGTAGTTCGGTCCGTGTAATCAACAATAGATGACATTTTCTCAGCACATACAACAATTACTTTCTTTTTTGCCCCGGATTCAATAAAACGAGTTGCTGTATCTAAACCATATAAGAAACCTGAACATGCTCCATTTAAGTCAAAACCATGTCCATTTTTTATACCACACTTATCTGCAATAATGTTAGCTGTGGCAGGAAACGGATGATCAGGTGTCACCGTTGTACAGATTACCAAATCAATCTCATCTGGCGTAACACCGGTTTTTTCAAATATCTCTTTAATGGCCTCTACTCCCATGTCCGAAGCACCCAGGCCTTCGCCTTTCTGAATATGACGCTCTTTAATTCCCACACGGGTCATAATCCACTCGTCGGTGGTATCAACCATTGTACTCAACTCATGATTATCAAGGATATAATCAGGAGCGTGACCTCCAATGGCTGTAATTACTGCACTGGTTTTTTTCATTTGACTTTCATTTTTTGCTGTTCACATCAAGGCACAACAGCAGATCGGAAACCTTCAAAAAATTACTACTCACTCCTGAATTATCTTTTTCTTGTCTCCATTTATTCAATAACTTGTAAACAGTACCACACATACCATTTACTCAATCCCATCTGTCCTTAAGCAACTAATATCAACGAAGTATATTAATTAACACTTATTTAGGGCGAATACAAAAGTAAGAAAACAGTTATTGTAAACAAATATTATCAGTTTTATTGCCCTTAAACAAAATTTGCCCTCAAATTTCTTTGAGGGCAAATTTTATTGAATGCGGATTCAATAAACTATGCTGTCACTTCTTTTTCTACAGCTAATTTTCCACGGTAATAACCGCACTCACCACAAACTGTATGCAACTTTACAGTAGCGCCACAGTTTGAACATACTCCCAATGCAGGTGCTACTGCTTTGTAGTGCGTTCTTCTCTTGTCTCTTCTCGTTTTCGAGATCTTTCGTTTAGGATGTGCCATTTTTCAACCTATTTACTTGATTTATCTACTAATTTTTTCAGAGCCGCCCATCGCGGATCTATATCATCGTCCTGCTCCTCCTCAGTTCCCTCTTCAACTAAATAATTATTCAGCTGATTCATCATTTCAGTATTGCAGGTTACGTTGCCATTTTCATCTTCGGGATGAACATGCCTGATTGGCAATGCCACACAAATAAACTCGTATATCAACTGTGCTACATTGATTTCGTGTTCTTCGTGAGGTAAAACTATGATCTCTTCTGTTGGTTCATCATACTCCTCGCCAAATTTAACGTACATCAGCGATTCGTTTACAACCGGAAGAGTCAAAGCTTCCAAACAGTTATCACAAACGGTTTCTACTTCACCTCCAATATTAAAGTTTAATGTTAATAGTGCTGAGCTTTTATTTAACTCCACTTCAGCCTTTAACACCCCTTTTTCAATCAATGGCTGCACAAACAATCCAAAGAATTCAGCTCCTATTTCATACTTAAACAAGTGCTTACCTTCTTTCAATCCCTTGAATGGGATACCGTAGTTTCTCAATCTGTCCACTTTTCCCTTTCTAAAAACTGTGCAAAAGTATAAAATAAACCAATGTAAGAAAAGAAAAGGAGTTTTTTTTCCTTATTAATATCCAATAAGTTGAAAACCATCAGGCTTTTGGAAGTGTAATCCTGAATGTTGTACCAACATCTATTTCTGATTCTTTGACAAAGAGTTTCCCTCCATGATATCCTTCAACTATTCGTTTAGCTAAAGACAAACCTAGTCCCCAACCACGAAGCTTGGTGGTATAGCCAGGTTTAAAAATGGTTTTAAACTGACTTCGCTGAATACCTTTGCCGGTATCCTTTACATCTATATTTACATGACCATTATTGCGGTGAATTTTTATCAAAATATTACCTTCTCCTTTAATGGCATCAACAGCATTCTTACATAAATTTTCTATGACCCATTGAAAAAGTACTTTATTAACTTTCACCATTAAATAAGGAACATCTCCAACCTCTAAATCAATATCAATGTTTGATGCAGTACGTCGACGTAAATAATCAATAATTTCTTCAATTGTTAGAATTAAAGGCTGTTCTGTTAACTCAGGTTTAGAACCAATTTTTGAGAAACGATCTGTAATGACCTGCAAGCGTTCAACATCCTTTTCCAGTTCTTGTGCAATATCCTGATTCTCATCTTTTAACTTTAACAGATCAACCCATCCCAACAAAGAAGATGTTGGCGTTCCCAATTGATGAGCAGTTTCTTTTGACATACCAACCCAAACCTGATCCTGTTCGGCTTTCCGTGCACCATTAAAGGCAATATAAGCGATAAAAATAAACAGAGCCACAATTGAAAGCTGAATTATCGGAAACCATTCAAGCTTTTTTATTAACACGGAATCATCATAATACAGGTATTGCAATTCATCTCCACCTAAATCGATAATCAATGGATCACCTTGCTTCATTAGCCTCTTTAACTCGGCTTCCAAAACTGCATCTTCCCTACCCTTTGGCAATTTAATATTGCGATGAGAATTGATTGATGAGTCCGCTTCTATTATAATAATGGGAATTGTCGTGTTTTGACTGATGACTTCAAGAGTAAGTCCTAACTCATCTTCGCCTGCTCCACTTTGTGTAATTTGCTTAATGGCCTGTATCCAAATCTCGACACTCTTGCGCTCCTCCTCTTTCAGTTCATTTGTTAAATCGTCAGTATATATCAAGGTGAAAAAACCAATTGTTATGGCCCCAATCAAAAGAAAAAGCTTCCAAATGCGCTTGTGTGTATAAAAACTCATTTTTAACTATTTATATCAACACAACGCATAATCACCATATTTATTTTTCGTGCTACTTATCAAACCTTGCACCATTTAGCTAACATACGTGATAAGTCGTCAACCTTGGTTGGTTTTGTTATAAAATCATCCATGCCTGCTTTAAGAATACGATCGCGTTCTGACTCATCAACACTTGCTGTCATTGCAATCACCGGACAATCACCACCGTCTTTGCGCATTTTTTGAAGAGCTTCAATACCATTCATTTGCGGCATCAGAACATCCATAAATACAATATCATATTTATTCTTTCGCATTTTTATGACAGCTTCATATCCATTATTTGCGATATCTATTTTGTGACCAATTTTACCAAACAAGTTTTTAGCCACTCTCTGGTTGAGAACATTGTCTTCAGCAACTAACACTTTTAATGATTGCTTATTTCCTAATTCACTCAACAATGTTTTTCTCTCCTGAATATTTGGGAAAAAGCTCTTTATTCTGGCTTCGAGGTTTTTCAATTCAACAGGTTTACGCAGATAAACATCCACTCCAAGACGCTTTGCTAATGATGTATTTGAAGGCTCAAAGTCCGAACTCTGCATTATAATCGGAATCCGTTTATGAAGCCTGGTATTATAAATGTCCTGCATAAATTCCAGACCATTAAAGTCAGGACGGTGATCAATAATCAACAGATGGTGTTTATTATCAGTTCGGATAATATCTATCGATTCGTTAGATGGTGGGAATACTTTATAATCCACCCTGAGCGAATCAAGATTTTTCATTAATGTCCTAACCTGCAATGGTTCATCTGAAATAACAAAAGCCCTCACTTTATCTAAAGTGGTAATATGATTATAATTATAGTGCTTAGTATGGGTTTTTGCTTTATATGGAATGGTAAATGCAAATTCAGCTCCTGGAAACTGTTTAGATTCTGATATGCCAGATGGACTATTGACCCAAATTTCTCCACCCATCATGTCAACCAACTGCTTTGAGATGGTAATACCAAGTCCGCTTCCTCCATACTTTCGAGTGGTGCTTTCATCCTCTTGTGAAAACGGACTAAAGATGGTATCCAACTTTTCCTGTCGAATGCCAATACCAGTATCTTTTAAGGAAAATAATATGGCCGGAGAACCATTGACTCCCCTAATTTGCTTTACACTTAAATGAATTCGGCCTTTATCGGTAAATTTAATCGCATTGCTAATCAAATTATTCAAAACCTGACGAATTCTTATCTGATCACCCAAATAGTTCCGAGGCAATCCCATTAACGATGTCCAGGTTAATTTCAGTCCTTTATCTGCAGCCCTCGATTTGAACGATTGTATAGTACTTTCAATTTCTTCATATAAATCAAATGAAATAGCCTCAATCTCAAATCGTCCTGATTCCATTTTTGAGAAATCAAGAATATCATTAATCAGAGCCAGAAGTGTATCAGCCGATCGTTTCACAACATTTAAAAGCTTGAGATCATTATCGTCCTTTTCCGAAGACAATAAGATATCAGTCATCCCAATAATTCCATTTAATGGTGTGCGTAACTCATGACTAATATTGGCTATAAATGTTGATTTGGCCTTATGAGCCATCTCTTCTGTTTTCCTTTCATTTTCAAGCGAAGACACTTCCATAAAAACACGAATTGTATACTTCTCGCGCAGCAAATAAAAAGGAATCTGCTCGTGCAGAATAACCGACTCTTCGTTACTTTTACTTTTTAGAATGAACTTATTAGAGTGAGCAGAATAGGTCGTTTTGTCTAACCTTATCTTATTTTCAAATAGAACTTCATCGTTTGCCAGGCGTCCAACTAATTGATCCTCATCATCAAATGCGAATAACTTCAGCGCAGATCGGTTAACCTGATGAATCCTATTGCCATCATCAATTAACACCACGCCAACCGGCATGTAATACACCATTTTCCTCAGTGCCTGTTCCGAAGCTTTTAAGGTCTTTTCGTCCTCATCATAACGCCGTTGAAGAACCGTAAAAAACACAATAATCAGACAAATAATAAATAAAGAGATCCCTCCAACCATAAAGGTGTATCTGGCAATTGATGACGTAATAATTTTTTGAGGTATAGAAAATGCAAGGTAGTAACCGGCTCCATTGAAACTTAACTTACTAAACATTGTCAGTACCTTTATCTCTTCGTCGCCAATACTAATTCTATGGACTCTGGAGAACCAATCCTGATGACCGATTTCAGTTTCAAGATCTTCAATTTCCGTATAAAACCATTCTTCGTTTAAGGTATTATATACTACTTCTCCATTAGGTTTAAGCACCCACTGAAAATTAATATTCTCAACATTAAAATTGTAAAACACAGAACCGAAGAACTTATTCAAATCCATATCAAACTTGACATACCCTATAATCTCATCTTCGGGTGCAAGGGGTTGAATATAAATGATCCGAGTACCATAAGGGTTTATTAGCACCTTAGGTAATTTGACATGCATTATTTCAGCATTACTGAAAGCGGAAACAAACGAACCTCCTTCACTCTTTTTTAGTTCAAATGAATTTCCTTTTGTATCATAAACAACAATCTCATTTAATCGCTCACTAAAACCATTATAAAGCAATTCAAGACGTTTTTGGACTTCAATAGAATGACCTTTAGAGACAAAAAGACTGTCAAGTTCCTTCTGGGAAATTAAAATTGAAATTCCGGTATTTGTTTTATTGGCAAATTGCTCTAGCCTATCGCGAACCATCAAAGACTGCTTGAGCAGAATATCTTTTTGTGTATTCGATTGCCACTTGTAGGTATCAAAATAGTAATAGATATTTGACGCTATTAAAAATGCAATACTGATAAACGCTATGATAAAAGCTTTCTTCATTGCCTATAATTAAATCATCAGATACTACCTGTACTTTTCATTTCTGTTTAGTAAAATACTCAGATAGCTTTCGTAACGTGAATAGGCTATTTTTCCATCTTCAACAGCTTCCTTAACCGAACAACCAGGTTCACTATAATGTGTACAATTATTAAAACGACAGTCTTTTGCGTATTTAAAGATCTCTTTAAAATAATGGTATAACTCTTCTTTTTCAATATGAATCAGACCAAACCCTCTTATACCAGGTGTATCGATGATATATCCACCAAAACTTAACGCGTGCATTTCGGCGAATGTCGTGGTATGCTTTCCTGATTGATGAATAGCTGAGATTTCAGCTGTCTTTAAATTCAAGCCAGGCTCAACTCTGTTGATCAATGTAGATTTACCAACACCTGAATGGCCGCTTAAAACACTAATTTTATCCTTTAGTAAAGTTTCTATTTCACTTAGGTCTTCTTGCTTTTTTGCAGATACAGCGAGCGTCTTATAGCCAATGCCTTCGTAAAGTTCGCGCCATTCATTCAATATTTGTAAATGTTTTTCGTCATACCGGTCTGTTTTATTAAATACGAGCGTAACAGGTATACCGTAGGCCTCTGAAGCAGCAATAAAACGATCAACAAATACTCGAGACGTCATTGGGTAATTTATGGTGATAATCAACACTGCCTGATCAACATTAGCGGCAATGATATGTGATTCCTTGGATAGGTTTGTCGCTTTTCGAATTATATAGTTCCGACGTTCTTTTATTTCTGATATCACCCCTTCTCCATTGGGTTCTGCATCAAACACAACACGATCACCTACCGATACCGGGTTAGTACTCTTAATTCCTTGAAGCCGTATCTTTCCTCTAATTCTGCAGATTACTAATTCTCCACCCTCGGTGAGAACCGTATACCTACTACCAGTTGACTTAATGACTAACCCGTTATTTTGCTCCATCCAAAAACATTTTCTTCAAAAATAAACGATTGAATTTAAAAAAACGTATTATCAACAGAATCTTTCCGCATTTCTTCTTGCAATAAGTCCTGAGTTTGTTAGATTATTTTATTAATAGCTTAGTTTTTTACATGAACAAGCGAATTTCCTTTAGTAATGAATGTATTTATACAATGTAAAAAAGCTATTTTTGTACTTATTGAACTAGGTGGATCTTTCCTCTTGGAAATCATGAATTTAAAGTGGATAAAAACGAGATAAAGGCAATAAAAGCTGAAAACAGCAGACTCAAACGCATGATAAATCGTATGTATCAAGGTGTTTGGGGTTTACCTTTCAGACCTAATGAACAAGAAGAACCCATATCATCGGGTTACCTGCCTTTATATCTCTCGACTGAACTATCTTCTGATCAACCAATAGAGAATAAAATCCAACACACTCTTAACATCTTAGGCGATTTCGCTGATGTAAGTCGTATCTACATATTTGAGAATCACAAAAACACAGAATATTTCTCTAATACCTACGAGTGGTGCAGTGAAGGTGTTGAATCTGTCAAAGATACACTCCAAAATTTGTCATATAATGATTTTAAAGAATGGCGCCATCTTTTAACTGAAGAGGGGCAAATCATTGCATCTGACATTAAAAACCTTCCGGAAGAAGTTCATGAACCACTTTCAAACCAGGGAATAGTATCGATATTAGTTTATCCACTTTGGGTAAAGAACTCTTTTTATGGTTTCATAGGTTTTGATGAGTGCAGCTTCAAACGTGAGTGGTTGCCACACGAAACAGATTTATTACACATGGCCGCCCGACTCATTGGCCATACTTTTGAAAGAGAATCTACTTCTGAAGAGATCAGGAAGAATCACGCCGAAATATTAAAGGTTAACAAAGAATTAGCCGATAAAGAACGCTTCCTTCAAAACATATTAAGCTCTGCGCCTGTTGGTATTCTCCTTATACGAAATCGCATCATAGAATACGTTAATGATGCAACACTGTTTCAATCCGGTTATTCAAGAGAAGAGTTAATCGGACAGCCATTGGCCGATCTTTACTACGAAGGGAAACAAGACTTAGATAAGATTCATCAATTTTATCAGGATATCAAAACTAATGGTATTGGCACGCTTGAGGCTCACATGAAGGGCAAACATAATGAGGAATTTATCATTCGCGTACTTGGTACTCCGGCTCCGCAATATACAGGAGAAGACACCTTCCTCATTATAGGAGAAGACATCACGCACGTGAAGAAGACCGAGGACCATTTACGTGAAAGCGAAGAGCGAAACCGAAAATTAATTGAAGCCACCATTGATGGTATTTTTATCATCAATGATCAGATGAAACTGATGTATGGAAATGCGTCGGCATGCGAAATGCTTCATTATACGCAAGAAGAAATATTTAACCTCCACATTGAGGCCATATTCCCTTCCAAGGAATATTACGATGGATTTACAGAAGTCATCAGCCAGGTTAAAAATGGTGATGATTATAAAGGGGATACACAGCTTATCAACAAAAAGAAAGAAATTGTTCATGCTGAGGTATATGTCACGACTTTAAATCTGGATGGTAACCTTCATTATTATGCTTCTATTCACAACATAACCAAACGAAAGAACAACGAAGTATCACTTAAAAACAACGAACAGAAATACAGAGCTTTAACTGAAAACTCACCTGACCACATACTTCGCATTGATCACAATGGTATTTTATTGTATTGCAATCCTGCTTTCTTAAATGATTTTGATCTGGAAGAAGCGGAATGCGTTGGCAACCTCCTTAATCAAATCAATGAACTGCCTAAAGAATTAATCGATGGTTTAGGGTCTAAAATAAATGAGGTTATTAGTTCAGCCATTCCAAATAATGTTGAACTTGAATACCGTTTTAAAGATAACATTAGAGCATTTGACTGGACAATAACACCAGAAACTAATAAAGCTCAAATTTCATCACTCCTGATCGTAGGTCGGGATTATACTCAGAAGAAGAAAGCGGAACAGGAACTCGTTATTGCAAAAGAAAAAGCTATTGGTGCTGACAAACTTAAATCGGCATTTTTGGCTAATATGAGCCATGAAATCAGGACACCATTAAATGCAATAGTTGGATTTACCAATTTACTTAAAGAAGAAAACATCTCAGATGAAGAAAAAATTGAGTACGTCGATATAGTTAATAAAAGTTCCGAAAACCTGATGGAACTGATTAATGACATTGTTGACCTTGCTAAAATTGAGAGTGGCGAGCTGACCCTTGTCAAAGAAGATTTTGATGTTATTAAGCTACTTAATGAAGTCCATTTACTGTTTGAAAAACGAATGGCCATCGACCAAAAAACTCATTTAAAGTTCTATCTCAATCTTCCTGATAATAAAGAATCACTGTATATAGCGTGTGATCATCGCCGTTTAAGGCAGATATTTATTAACCTTCTGGGTAATGCTTTTAAATTCACTCAGAAAGGATTTATTGAATTTGGTTACACAATTGAAGAGAGTAAAGTTCGCTTTTATGTGCGCGACACAGGCATTGGTATCGCTCCTGAAAAGCAATCCTTTATCTTTGAACCATTCCGCCAAGCCGATGAAAGCACCTCAAAAAATTATGGTGGAACCGGGCTTGGCTTATCGATTTGCAAACGGCTTGTTGATGCGCATGGTGGTAACATTGGTCTGATATCGGAGCCTGAAACTGGTTCTGAGTTTTTCTTTACGCTTCCTATGCTCACAAAACCAAAAGTAAATGGAACCAAACCTTCTGCCAATGCAATCGCACAGAAAGTAATCAGACCAGCTAATTATACCTGGACAAATAAAATGATGTTGCTGATTGATGCGACCAGTACAGCTCAGTTGCAAATGCGAAAAGCTCTGGAGCGCACAAGAATAACATTAATCTCGGCCAGAACTCAAAATTCAGCGCGCGAACTATTGCTGAAACGTAATGACATTCACATTGTGTTAATGGATTTAGAAATGCCAGGACTTGAGCTGAAAGGTTTTATTCCTGGTATCAGACAAATGGGTATTTATGTTCCTTTTATTGGACAGACCAGCCGCACACTATCTAACGAAGACAAGGAAAATTATCTTGAAATGGGGTTCAGTTATGTTTTCGAAAAACCTATTGATAATGATGAGCTATTGCATGCCTTTAATGACTCCTTGAGTGGCTCAAAAGTTAACTGACATTTGGCCTGATTAAATATCAATTCCCTTTTTAGCATTATCTATCTGGCTGCGAACATCCTCAAATTGCAGATAAGGAAAAATGGAAGGTGCAATTGACTTCAAAGGAGCATATAGGTGAGACGACTCTTTTTGATCCTCAGGAATTACATTATAGGTCCTTTCAAAACTTCCTAATATTGCTAATATAACACTAATGATAAATGCATATTTGAGTAAACTAAAAATTGCGCCTAACACCCGGTTAACCATCCCCAGTGCAATAGCTGATACCAATTTGTCAACAGCTTTAGCTATCAGGTGAACCCCAATAACAATTAATATAAAGGTAATAATAAAAGCTGCAATGCCAATATATGAAGAGTCAATATAATCAATCAGATAAGATTCAGTTATGCTGCTGAACTGTATTGCTCCAAACAGGCCTAAAACCAATGCTGCAAGGGATGCTAATTCAATAATCAATCCATTCTTAAACCCCTTGACAACTGCCAGTATCAGCAGAATACCAGCTACAATATCAAAATAATTCATGTTGCTTTACTTAGCAGGAATACCCCGGTTCCTCATTCTTATAATGGTTTAAAAGTAAAAAAAGATTCGATGATTAAGATATGTGTTGTCGAAATTTAATCTGTAAACGCCTTTATTCTTAGACTTGCTCACTTGTTAGTATTTGGCTTTTCGCCAAAATACCGCTAATATTGTGTTACATCTTTTCCTGATTTAAAATAGATAATTAAGATATTATGCCTTATAAGGAGCAAAAAGTAGAAAGACTCTTTTATTCCATCGGTGAGGTTGCCGATATGTTTAAAGTTAATACTTCGCTCATCCGTTTTTGGGAGAAGGAGTTTGACATCATTAAACCGCACAAAAACAAAAAAGGTAATCGTCTGTTCACTCCAAAGGATGTTGAGAATTTTCACCTCATCTTTCACCTTGTTAAAGAAAAAGGTATGACCCTGAAAGGTGCCCAAAAAAAGCTGAAAGAGAATCACGATGACACTGTCAACAATTTCGAAGTAGTGTCAAAACTGAAAGATATCAGGGAGTTATTGGTGGAAATTCGTGACAATATAGAATAAGATAATCGTGCAAATTCAAGAAATAATTAATGAGCTTGAGCAATTTGCTCCAAGTGCCCTGAAAGAGGATTTTGACAATGTTGGTTTATTGGTTGGTAATGCTAATGATAATGCCAAAGGAGTACTCATCACCCTTGATATTACAGAAAAAGTAATTGATGAAGCCATTGAATTAAATTGTAACCTGGTTGTAGCTCATCATCCTATAATGCTTTCAGGAATAAAGAAGATCAATGGTCGCAATGCCACCGAACGGATTATTATCAAAGCAATACAAAATAACATTGCTTTATACGCTTCGCACACCAATGCCGACTCCGTATTAAATGGTGTAAGTGGTAAGATGTGCGAAAAGCTCGGATTGGAAAATTGCAAAATCCTATCGCCTAAAAAAGAAAGCCTGTTAAAACTTGTAACGTTTGTTCCCAATGAACATGCAGATATGGTTCGTGATGCAATTTTTAATGCCGGTGCCGGACAGATTGGTAATTATGATGCTTGCAGTTACAACTTAAACGGTGAAGGAACTTTCAGAGGTGGCGATAACACGAATCCTTTTGTTGGCAAAAAAGGTCAAATCCATACCGAAAAAGAAATTCGGGTTGAAACGATCTTACCGGCCTACCTAAAGAACAAAGTAGTAAGTGCTTTAATAATGGCTCACCCCTATGAGGAAGTTGCATACGATTTGTATCCTTTAGCTAATGATTGGCCTACAACAGGTATAGGTATGGTAGGTGATTTACCTAATGAAATTGACGAAGCCACTTTTCTAAATCAACTGAAAAGCACTTTTAATACTGCCTGTGTTCGCTACACTGAATTATTAAATAAGCCTGTGAAAAGAGTGGCTTTATGTGGCGGTTCAGGCAGTTTCTTACTTGGCAAAGCAATAGCTGAAAAAGCCGATGTATTTGTAACAGGCGATTTTAAATATCATCAGTTTGCTGATGCCGAAGGTCGGATTTTAATTGCTGATATTGGACATTTTGAGAGTGAACAATACACTAAAGAAGTTTTTTTTGAGATACTTACAAAAAAATTCTCTAATTTTGCAATCCATTTATCAAACGTGAATACCAATCCCGTAAATTATTTATAACAGCATGGCACAAGATTCAAAAGCAAATGCACCAGAAATGACGGTAGAGGAGAGATTGAAAGCTCTTTACGACCTTCAAAGCGTAGAGTCGTCAATTGATAAGATTCGTACCCTTCGTGGTGAGCTTCCTTTAGAAGTTCAGGATTTGGAGGATGAAATAGAAGGGCTGGATACTCGTATGGGCAACCTTGATGGGGAGGTTAAAAATTTAAACGACGCCATACTGAGTAAGAAAAATGAGATTAAAGAGGCTGATTTGCTAATTAAGAAATACGAAGCACAGCAAGGCAACGTGCGAAATAATCGCGAGTTCGATTCTTTATCTAAAGAGATTGAATTTCAAAAGTTGGAGATTGAGCTTTGCGAAAAACGTATCAAAGAATTCACAGCCGAATTAAAGAATAAGAAAGAACTGGGTGAATCATCGAGGACTCTTTTGGAAGAAAGAAAGGCTGATTTAGATGCCAAGAAAAAAGAGTTGGAAGAGATTGTTGGCGAAACACAGGTTGAAGAGGAGCGATTGATTGAAAAATCAGACGAGATCATTAACATGATTCCTGAACGTTTGCAAGTTGCTTTTAAACGTATTCGTAAGAATGCCCGCAATGGTTTAGCCGTTGTAAGCGTTGAACGTGATGCTTGTGGTGGTTGCTTTAATAAAATCCCACCTCAGAGACAGATGGATATTGCTTCGCGTAAAAAGATTATTGTATGCGAATACTGTGGTCGTATCCTTGTTGATAGTGCAATCGGAGGTGAAGAAGCTTAATAAGCCTGTTCAAAAATATATAGCAGCCGGACTTGTTCCGGCTGTTTTTGTTTATAGCTTTTGCTATTTTTATAACAAAACTCAAACATGAAGTATTTTCTGATCGGCTTTCTCTTTTTTTACTGCATTTGTCCTTCATGGGCACAAAAGAGAAACTTCCTATCTGTGGATGGTCAGAAAAAGTTACTGCAACTATATCAATCTCCAGATATAACTACTTCATATTTTAGCAGCAATACTTGCTACTCATCAATTGAAGAGGAATATCTGCGATTGTATGACCTTTTTCTAGCTTATCAAAGTTCAGAAAGGAAATTGTTTGCTGAATCGTTTCATACCGGGATCAATCAATTCTCAAAAATGCATTCAGATGATGATCGTTTTCCAGTTATGTATTCCACATTACTCATCCAGCAAAGTCTCTTATACTGGAATAATGAAGACTTTACCAATGGCATTCGATCATTTTACAAAGCACACAGAAAGATGGTTAATATAAGAGATTCAAATTATCCTATTCAATACAATAAACTTAAGGGGATGATCAATGTATTTCTCAATCAAATACCGGAGCAGTATCGCTTCTGGACATCCCTGATCGGACTTAACGGCAATATTGATATAGGATTCAAACTGCTTGCTGAGAATATTCAACTATGCTCACAAACAACTGGTGAATATATCGAAGCTCTTGTTCTTTATAATTATTGCCAGTTAAAATTTGGAGAAGTCCAGGACTCAAATGTCAGGCAACAATTGCAACTTGCTAACTCCCAGAATTCACCCCTTTTATCATTTGTTGTTACATCACTTGCAATAAAAAATAAGTTAGGAAATGAAGGCTTGGCATATATAAATGAATTATCTGAAACCACGTTAAACCAATTTCCACTACTACATTATATGAAGGGCCGTTTATTGCTGAACTCTTTAGATAGTGCATGCCTGAATCAATTCCATAAGTTTAAAAGCACTTATTCTGGAGACTCTTTTAAGACCGATGCATTACTTCGCGAAGCATGGTGGTATCATATAAACGCTTTGCATACTAAAAGAGATAGCATTAAACAGTTAATCACACAAGAAGCCAAACTACCCACCTCAAACGACAAACAAGCAAAAGCCGAAATTACAACATTAAACACCCTCCCCGTTTCTTTACTAAAAGCCCGGTTATTGTACGATGGAGGTTATTTTGGGAATGCACAACTGCATTTGAATCAAACCAACATGTCTCGCCTCAATGAATATTATCGTGCAGAAATCTTTTATAGAAAAGCCAAAATACAGCAACAATTACACAATTATAAAGACGCAATGTCGAATTTCAACCAGGTAATTGCCTTAACTCAAAACGATGACAGATACATTGGACCTTACTCCGCTCTGGAAACAGCTAAAATTTATCTGAAGGTCTATAATGATACAACCTCATGCCAACAATACCTGGAACAAGCTCACAAATTAAATACCGGGGCTTATAAAAAAACCATCAATTACAAAGTCAATAATATTCTCAACAACTAGTTAATCACTTCTGAACAATTTAGAATAAAGAAGATCAACTGTTTTTTGTCTTTAACAGATCGACAATCTATAAGGCAGATTCTGATTCCGCTTAATACAATCTTAATAATTACGGTATCCTGACACTGCTGTTTATCAACAGTTAACGGCTTCAATTTACCTTTTCACTTTTCAATTACAAATAAACGACCTTTTGGTCTGTTAAAACTTAATATCTAATTAACAATTAGCATTTTACCAGTTGCTTTTTTGATTCAATTTTGTTTATTTTAGTAGCGATAAATTTACTTTTTAACCTAAAACATTTAATAATGAAAAAGACTTTACTCTTTGTTTTTAGTTTTTTATTCACTTTTAGTCTTGCTTTACATGCCCAGTATACTGGTACCGGAAGCTTCGGAAAAATTAGTTCCATGGATGATTTTGAAGCCGACACTTATTATGTTCTTCATGGTATTAATGGAGATGATAATGGTGCAATGGGTAGCTCATTTGCTTCAAGTGGAAGATTTGAGGCTGTCTCTGTGACAATAGCAAGTGGTACCATAGTTGATCCAGCCACCGCTATTGTTTGGAAAGTAGCAGGAGATGCTACGAATGGGTATACTCTCTACAATGAAAATACTAATGAATTTTGTGAAATAACTGGAGATAATACATCTGGCTTTAGCCTTGAAGCATCTGCATTAGAAGGGTTTGATGCAAGTTATGACGACGATGATGGATTTATTTTCTCCACAAGGAATGCAGCAGGCAATAATCGCAAAATCGCAATATACAAAACAGATTTTAGGTCATATACTAATCCTAACACCTTGCACCTTTATAAACTTGGTCATGTACCTCCTCCTCCAACAGGAACATTGGAGCTAACTTCCCCAAATGGTGGTGAATCATATAGTTCTGGGCAACAAGTGCAATTTGCATGGAATTCTACAGATGTAAGTTCCGTTGATTTTCAAGTTTGGAATGATGATTCTACTTGGGAAACAATTGTTGAAGATGTAGCTTCTGTTGATGGAGCAAATACATATGATTTCACAATCCCAGCAAATGCATGGAGTTGGAATGGATACAAGATTAAGGTAGTTGATGCAAGTGAGTCATCAATTAATGACGAGTCAGATGCCACATTCTCAATTGATGGACATGATTCTGAACTACTTTGGACTGACTTTGATTCAGACTTAGCTCCATGGACCGCAATTTCTGTTGATGCAAGTGGCTCCGAGGAATGGTCATCTAATGATTATAATGGAAAAACACACGCCTATATTAATGGTTATGATTCTGGAGAAAATGAAGACTGGCTAATTTCAACTGCTATAAATATGGATAATACCAGTAATGAAACATTAGAATTTGTTTCTGCATCAAAATTTGGTGACAACGCTGGATTGTCTGTTAAATATTCAACAGATTACGATGGAGGAGGCGATCCTTCCAGTGCAACCTGGATTGATTTGTCTGGTTTTACTCTTGGTGATGGAACCGATTCATGGATTAATTCTGGAACTGTTTCTTTAAGTAGCATATCAGGGAATGCTTACATCGCCTTCGTTTATGCCTGTGGAACATCAGATGCTGTTCGTTGGAGATTGACAAACATTTATATTTCAGGAGTAGACAGTACTCCAACCAACCTCTATAGTGAGACAAAAACAGACGTTACAATAACTCCAAATCCATTTGTAAACGAATTGCGAATTGAATCAACTAAAAATGTACAGAATATAGTAATGTTTAATACTACTGGTCAGGTTGTTAAAAACGATAATTCTGGCATTAAGCGAATTATTACTCATAATTTACCTAAAGGCATGTATATTTTGCAAGTTAAGTTTGCTGACGGAAGTATAACAACCAAAAAAGTGATTAAGAAATAAGAATTTTTCCCTCTAATAATTCAAAAGCTGTCAGGTATTCTTAGCCTGGCAGCTTTTTTTCTATAACAAGAATAGATGAAACGGATTACACATCCCTTCTTGTCCCTTGGATAAAAGTGGGAATTGTCTGTATAAAAAAGGACCTGCCCGAAGGCAAGTCCTAACTAAACTATATTGAAGCAAAATCTGGTTTAAAACAGTCCGTCTATTAATTGATCGTCGGCCATATTTGGTATTGTCACCTTCAAATTTGGATTAGCTTCCATGGCACGTTTGATGGCAAAAACAGCACCTTCATTGCGCGCCCAGCTTCGGCGTGAAATACCATTATTTACATCCCAGAATAGCATATTGGTTAAACGGCGATGTGAATCTTCTGATCCATCCAATACCATACCGAAACCACCGTTCATTACTTCACCCCAGCCTACACCGCCACCATTATGCAACGATACCCAGGTAGCACCACGGAACGAATCACCAATCACATTCTGAACAGCCATATCAGCAGTAAAGCGGGAGCCATCATAGATATTTGATGTTTCACGATAAGGACTATCAGTACCTGATACATCATGATGATCACGACCTAACACCACTGGTGCTGAAATACGCCCTTCGGCAATGGCTTTATTAAAAGCTGCTGCAATGCGCGTACGTCCTTCGGCATCAGCATAAAGAATACGTGCCTGCGAACCAACCACCATCTTATTCTTTCCTGCTTCTTTAATCCACAGAATATTATCAGCCATTTGCTGTTGAATCTCAGCTGGCGATTCTTTCATTAATTCTTCCAGAACATCCGTAGCAATCTGGTCAGTAATGGCTAAATCCTTTGGATCATTGCTTGAACATACCCAACGGAAAGGACCAAATCCATAATCGAAACACATAGGCCCCATAATATCCTGAACGTACGACGGATATTTAAAGTCACCTTTTTCATTCATGATGTCAGCACCTGCCCTACTCGACTCCAACAAGAAAGCATTTCCATAGTCAAAGAAATACATGCCATTATCGGTACATTTATTCACTGCCGCAACATGACGACGTAAACTCTCCTGAACTTTCTCTTTGAATAATTCCGGGTTTTCAGCCATCATTTTGTTTGATTCCTCAAAAGACACCCCAACCGGGTAATAGCCTCCCGCCCATGGGTTATGAAGAGATGTTTGGTCAGAACCTAAATCAACCTTAATACCTTCCTCAGCAAATTTCTCCCACACATCAACTATATTGCCCTGATAAGCAATCGACACAACTTCTTTAGCTGCTTTGGCTTTTTCAACACGAGCTACTAATTCATCCAAATCGGCAATTACTTCATCCACCCAACCCTGCGAGTGACGTGTATGCGTTGCTTTAGGATTAACCTCAGCTGTAATACTGATACATCCTGCGATATTACCTGCTTTAGGCTGTGCTCCTGACATTCCACCCAGTCCGGCAGTGATAAACAGCTTACCTGCCAAATCAGTTTTGCCACCTGAAATTTTTCTTCCGGCATTAAGCACAGTAATAGTTGTTCCATGTACAATACCTTGTGGTCCGATATACATAAATGAACCGGCTGTCATTTGTCCGTATTGGGTCACGCCTAATGCATTGAATTTTTCCCAATCATCCGGCTTCGAGTAATTCGGTATCATCATACCATTGGTTACCACAACGCGAGGCGCATCTTTATGAGATGGGTACAAGCCCATAGGATGTCCTGAATACATCACCAGGGTCTGCTCATCGGTCATAGTAGCCAGATACTGCATGCATAAACGGTACTGCGCCCAGTTCTGGAAAACAGCTCCATTCCCACCATAGGTTATTAATTCATGTGGATGTTGTGCCACTACATAATCCAGGTTATTCTGGATCATCAGCATAATAGCTGCCGCCTGACGTGATTGATGCGGGAACTCATCTAAATGACGCGCCTTCATCTCATAATCAGGACGCAAACGATACATATAGACACGTCCGTAAGTATTTAACTCTTCTAAAAACTCAGGGGCCAGCTCTGCATGATCCTTTTCTGGGAAATAACGTAAAGCATTACGCAATGCCAGTTTCTTCTCTTCTTCATTTAAAATTTCCTTACGCTTAGGAGCATGGTTGATACCCGATTCGTAAGCTTTTGGTGCCGGCAACACTTCAGGAATTCCCTCTAAAATAGCTGCCTGAAACGCTTTTGTATCCATATATAATCAGTTTGTGTTTTCAATTTTGAGCGAAATTACGAGCATATTTTATTCATATACATGATAAAAGGCAAATTGAGTAAAATCAGGTTTTTCGGTGGAAGAAAGAGAAAGCTCAGTCAGAAGTTAATATCCTTTTAAGGTTTATCTGTATAGAAGAAATCATTCTGTTTCTCCAATTATAATATATTACTATGTTAATATTTTACTACTTTTGACATGCTGAACCAAATACACATTAATGTATAACAGTGACATTCAAACACATTAACACACAACAACTAAAGTAATTATTTATGGAAGTAAAGTATGGATTTACTATACTTGAACCTTTACGCCTATTTTCATTGATTATTTTTAACACCATAAAACTTGAACTACCAATAAGACACAAGAATTATTAAACTCAAATTCAAATATTCAATCAACAACATTACAATGAAAAAAACGATTATTTTATTAGGCCTATTTAGCATGTTTATCGCAACTAAAGCACAAATGACCTTGAAGCAAACTTTCGAGGTAACACATACGGAGGATTTCACGTATTTTTTGAAAAACGTACAAGAATCGCCAGCTAATCCAAATACAGTAAAGTATATTCTGTATAGTTCCAAGGATAATTCAGTAAAAATATTCAATCCAGATTTTAGCTTACACAAGATTGTACCAATTGAAATTCCGGCCGGCTATGATCTAATATATAATATAATCCATGCCTCAACTAAGGCCTTTAATTCAGATGAGAAAGTTGAATTTATCATTTTGTTTAGAACCCCTCAATATACAATCCATACACAATTCTTAAATGAAGATGGTGAACTTATTAAAGAATACTCAGGTCAACCTTTTATTCATCCGTATGTATACATTAACAATAATGAGTTTAGAATAAATATTGGAGAAACTCTTATAAATTCCGACGGCTCTATCACCAATAAATGGGAAGTATATACACTGGGAGGCACTGTACCAACAAATACCCAAGCTTTAAGCGTTACTGAAAAAAGAAATCCATTTCCCAACCCCAGTAGATCAGTCGTAAATCTACCATATAACTTAAAAAGCCAGAATCAAGCTATCATGACTATTTTCAATTCTAAGGGTGCTATAATTGAAAGAAAGAAAATTGATAAATATTTCGACAAAATTCAGTTAGATGTTTCTGGTTATAATCCTGGCATGTACATTTATGAATACAATGGCATTTCAAATAAATTCGTAGTCAATTAGACGACACGCCGAAGTCTGTAACTTCGGCGTGCATAAAAAATAATTTATATAGCTAACTCATATTTATTATAAAAGGCAAATTGAGTAAAGTTAAATTTAAACCTCTGTCTGCTAATTAACGTCAAACTGATTGTAGTTACCATAGAGAAATCTTTGCTTTGTTTGCCTTGCTCTTTAGGTAAAAGACACCCTTTTTAACCACCATTTATTTCGTGATATTATCCTTTTGCAAAGAAGAGCAGCGCACTACAGTTCCTTTGGAAACTCACTAAGTGTTTTTAATGTGCTAAGCGAATTGCAGAAACAGGCTGGAAAGTGATTCCCTGATAAGTCTGGTACATATGAATTCTGCTTTGGTTTCAACTGGTGATCAGCATAATATGTATAATTATACAAGTTTAATTATTTTGAGAGATCAGCCTTAAACTGCTTATTATCAGTCATTATTATTGAGGCTAAAAAACATGCTTATATTTTTAGAAAAACATCGTTATCTTTTTCCAAAAACATAGTGATGTTTTTATCAAAAGTTCAGCATGTTTTTGTCAAGAGATAGTTAATCCCTGTTAAATGCATAATTATTCAGGAAGCAGTTAATTTATTGAATGATAAATGTCGTTTTCCTTTGTTATTAAAAACCTTATCTTGAAATCCAATTTTTAAAAATCATTTAACATGTTTACAAAAGAGACGTATATAAACAGGCGTAAGCGATTGGCTGAAAAAGTAAAATCAGGATTGATTCTGATGTTGGGAAACAAAGATGTTCCAATGAATTACGCTGACAATGTATATCACTTCCGTCAGGATAGTACTTTCCTTTATTTCTTTGGCATTGATCTGCAGGACCACGCTGCCATTATTGATGTGGATAACAACAAGGAATATTTAATTGGTGACGATATTTCATTGGGTCATATCATCTGGATGGGACCACAACCAACCATGGTCGAAAAAGCTGCGTCGGTTGGTGTTGAAAACACTCGACCAATGGCTGATTTGGTCAAAATGATTGATGAAGCTAAAAAGGCTGGGCGCACCATTCATTTTAATCCTCCTTACCGTGGTGAAAATATTATGTGGCTGGCCGATCTGTTAGGTTGCCATCATTCAGAAGTAAAAGAAAAAGCTTCGTTAGAACTGACTAAGGCTTGTATCAAGATTCGCTCTATTAAAGAAGCTTGTGAGATAGAAGAAATGGAGCGTCACATGGCAGTAGCCTATAAAATGCATACAACAGCTATGCGAATGGCCCAGGACGGCGCATCTGAGCAAGCCATTACAGGGGCTTTGGAAGGCATTTCAATGTCTGGAGGCGGAATGGTTTCCTTCCCGATCATTTGTAGCAAACGTGGTGAGACTTTACACAACCATGATCATAGCAATATTCTTAAAACTGGCGACTTATTATTGGTTGATGCCGGATCAGAATCACCATTACACTATGCAACCGATCATACTCGTACCTCTCCGGTAGGTGGCACGTTCACCCAAAAGCAAAAAGAGATTTACCAAATTGTTGTGGACGCCAATAACATTAGCCGCGAAGCCACTAAGCCTGGTGTCACTTATAAAGATGTTCATTTGGTGGCAGCTCGCGTATTAGCATCAGGATTAAAAGATCTTGGGTTAATGAAAGGAGATGTTGATGCTGCTGTTGCTTCAGGAGCCCATGCATTGTTTATGCCTCATGGTCTGGGCCATATGATCGGATTGGATGTTCACGATATGGAGGATTACAACGATACATTAGTTGGCTACATGGACGAGATGGAACGAAGCACCCAGTTTGGTCTGTCAGCACTTCGCTTGGGTCGTACCCTGCAACCGGGATTCTGTATCACCAACGAGCCAGGTATCTATTTCATTCCAGCATTAATTGATCAATGGAAAGCAGATGGTACCAATGCTGAATTTATCAATTTTGATAAAGTGGAATCTTATAAAGATTTTGGTGGTGTTCGTTTAGAAGATGATATCCTTGTAACCGAAGACAGCTGTCGCATTCTTGGTGAGCGAATTCCAATTGATGTGGAAGACGTTGAGGCAACTGTAAAAGAAGGCAAAAAATAGTCATTAGATAATAGTCAGTGGTCAGTAGTTCCATATTCTACTGACTACTGTCTAAAAACTAGTAATTAAAGTAAATCATGAAGAAACTACAGTTATTAATGCTGGCTGGTGCCATTGCTTTTGGGGCGTCGGCTCAGGAAGAACAAAAAAGCACCATTGAATTTAAGCCGGTGCACGACATCAAAACCACACCGGTAAAAAGCCAGGACAGAACAGGAACTTGCTGGTCTTACAGTACAACCTCTTTTCTTGAGTCGGAAATTATCCGATTAGGCGGTCCTGAGCTGGATTTATCAGAAATGTATTTTGTACGTTACGCATATCCTGAAAAAGCTCGTCTTTATATAATGGCACATGGCAAAGGCAATTTTAGTGAAGGCGGACAGGCACATGATGTAATGAAAGTAGTTCGCGACTATGGAATTGCGACAGAGGAAGCTTACCCTGGTCGTCGTGATGTAACAAAGCCGCACAACCATTCTGAGCTGGCTTCATCGCAAAAAGTACTGCTTGATAATTTTATTAAAGGACGTAAGGCATCTCCCTCTCCTGTTTGGTACGAAGTGCAAGATGCTATTCTTGACATTTATCTTGGAGAAGTTCCTGAAATGGTAAACGGCAAAACACCTCAGGAATTCGCCAAAGAAATGAAGATTAATGCAGATGATTACATTGAGTTAACCTCTTATACCCATCACCCTTATTACAAAGCCTTCAACCTGGAAGTACCGGACAACTGGAGCGATGACTTATATTACAACCTGCCATTGGATGAATTGATGGAAGTAATGAATAATGCATTGGCCAGTGGTTATACATTTGTCTGGGATGGAGATGTAAGCGAAAAGTTCTTTTCTCACAAACAAGGTGCGGCTATCATTCCTGTTGATGACTCCAAAGGTTATGCTCCACAAGAGGAAAAAGAGATTACTCCTAAAATCCGTCAGGAAGCATTCTTATCATGGCAGTCAACTGATGACCACCTGATGCACATCACTGGCTTATCAAAAGATCAGAACGGAACGTCTTATTACAAAACCAAAAACAGTTGGGGAACCGATCGCGGAGGTTATGAGGGCTACTTATATATGTCAGAAAGCTATATGCGTCAGCACACTGTGGCTATCATGTTGCATAAAGATGCATTACCAAAAACAATTAAGAAAAAACTAAACATTAAATAAGGGGTGATCGTTACACCCCTTTGCTAAACCTATGTCTAAGTAAAAATAATCCGAATGAAAAACACACTAATCACTTTAATTTTGGCAATTGCTTGCTTATTACCATCAGTAGCGCAGGTTAACTACAAAACGCGCGAAGAAATTCCCGATCAGTACAAATGGAATTTCGACGACATTTATAAAAGCTGGGATGATTGGGAAACTGATCTGGCTGCGATCCAAAAAGATATGGATGAAATGCTAACCTTTAAAGGTAAGCTGGGCGAAAGTGCTCACAATTTGTTAGCCATGATGCAATTACAGGAAAGCCTGATGAAAAAGGCTTACAAAGCCTACCAGTTTGTATCCTTGCAAAGTACCGTTGACACTCGAAATACCGAGCTCCAGGGCAAGCTTCAGAAAGTACAAATCATGTTTGCTCAATTTGGTGTTTCAATGGCCTGGATGTCGCCTGAGATGATTCAAATTCCAGAAGAAACCATGAAACAATGGATTGCTGATAATGAATCTTTGCAAGTTTATCAGTTTGAGTTAATGGATATGTACCGTCTGCAAAAACATGTACTTAGCGAAAAGATGGAAGAACTGGTATCTTATTTCTCCCAGGTATCAGGAACTGCCGGAAAAGTATTTACTGCGTTGTCAACAGCTGATATTGAATTTCCTGAGGTAGAACTTTCGAATGGTGAAAAAGTGAAAGTTACTCCGGGTGGTTACTCTAACATTGTAACTAACAACAAGAACCAGGAAGACAGACGTAAAGCTTATGAGGCCTTTTACGATGTTTATTACAAGAATAAAAATACCTACGCAGCCATTTATAATGGTATTGTGCAATCTGGATGGGCTAATGCCAGAGCCAAAAAATATCCAACTTGTTTGGATGCCAAATTGGAAGGAAACAATATTCCAAAGGAAGTTTACCTCAACCTGATCAATACCGTTAAAGA
Organism: Carboxylicivirga sp.; assembly: GCF_982718395.1. Classification (NCBI taxonomy): domain Bacteria; kingdom Pseudomonadati; phylum Bacteroidota; class Bacteroidia; order Marinilabiliales; family Marinilabiliaceae; genus Carboxylicivirga; species Carboxylicivirga sp. Next base: position 21,213 of record NZ_CEXQWX010000007.1, on the reverse strand, counting down.
GCACACTGCTCCGGTACAGAAATATAGTAAGCTTCGTAAGAAAGTGTTAGGTCTTGAAAAGTACTATGGTTTTGATGGCTCCATTAGTCTGGTTGATTTCAATAAGAAATACCCATATGATGAAGCAGTTGATATCGTAACTGAATCAGTATTGCCATTGGGTAAAGATTATCAGGCCAAACTTAAAACAGCTACTTCAAGTGGTTGGTTGGATGTATACGAGAATCCAGGTAAACGCTCTGGTGCATTTTCTTCAGGCGTATATGGTGTTCACCCTTATATGCTGTTAAACTACGATGAGACGCTGGATTATGTATTTACTCTGGCTCATGAGCTGGGCCATACAATGCATACTACTCTTTCTAATGAAACACAGCCTTTTGCAACGCACAGTTACACCATCTTTGTGGCCGAAGTAGCCTCTACCTTTAACGAGCGTTTGTTACTTGATCATATGATGGCCAACACAAAAGATCCGAAAGAGCGTATTGCCTTATTAAATCAAGCCATTAAGGGTATTATTGGTACTTTCTATGCACAAACCATGTTTGCTGATTACGAATACCAGGTACACACAATGGCCGAACAGGGTCGCCCGGTGAATGCCGATATCCTGACCAATATCTGGAAAGAGTTGGCAGACACCTATTATGGTGATGTGTCTGAACCAACCATGTATTCCGGTTATGCGTGGACACGTATCCCCCATTTCTATAATTCTCCTTTCTATGTGTATCAATATGCCACTTGTTTTGCCTCTTCAGCCAAGTTGTATAAAGATGTAACGGAAGGCAAAAAGAAGGATCGTCAAGCTGCATTGGAGCGTTATATCACCTTATTAAAATCAGGAGGTAATGATCACCCAATGGAACAGTTAAAGAAAGCCGGAGTGGATTTGTCCAAGCCGGAGACCATTATGGCGGTTATCAACCAGTTAGACGAGTTGGTTGATCAATTAGCTTTGGAGATCGAGAAATTGGAAGAGTAATTGTTAAAAGTAGATCATTAGAATTTAGACATAAGATTGATTTACCAGATGCTTAAAGTCTGATAATTATTTACTCTTTAAGATAAAATTCAATTTAAAAGGTGGCCGTTGGGCCACCTTTTGTTGTTTTAACAGGACTTTCTTGATTTCCAAATGTTGATACAGGTTTGACTGATGGTATCCAGAATGATGGTAATGGGGATTCCAAAACGCTCCTGTTGGTAATACGAACGTTTGCAATGAGCCCTCAAGTATAAAATATCTCAGATAATTAAATACGGATGATGAATTGGAAGGAATTGTATTTATTCTTTCACAAATTTAGATTGGATGTTATTTAATTGCCATAAATAAGTGCCTGGTCTTAAAGTTGATATTTCTACCTCAATATTACGTTGTTGATCTACATCGTTACTTTTTACATGCTTCCCGTTTAAATCATATATATTTAAAGTTCCAGTCATATTTTTATCAAATTCTATAGTTAAAACTTCATAGGTTGGATTTGGATAAAATGAAAAAGATGATGACTTTTCTTTAGTGATTGAATTTGGTGTTGAAACTCCGGTCACATCATATATGTATATTTCCTGACTGCCATTAATTTTTATTTTGCGACCACCATTCCATTCTTCAATTAATTCAACGAGGGGCATTGATTCATCTTTATCTCCAGAATAGAATCGATCCGGACCAATTCGTTGTAATATTTCGCCGTTTTCATTAATAATGCAAAACTGTCCATATGAATTTTCATTTGTACCTTCTAAAACAATAAGTTCGATGTTATCATCATCATTGAATAAATGATCAGTCGGTAAAAACATTTGTTTGAAATAGCTATCATTTTTAGCAATGACTTCTTTGTATAATTCATGTGACGAATCGTAGATGTTAATTCTTTCTTTTGTGAGCTCTGCGTACATGGTTTTTTTAGTTTTATCACTTTCAAAAGCAATTACCTTTGTGGTAAAAGATTCAGCAGGAGTATAAATTTTTTCTAAAACCACTTGCGCATCATTTTTGTGCAAAAAAAACAATGCTAATACAATAAGAGTTAATGTGTTTTTCATCGTGTGCTTTTAAGTTTAAGGCCTAAATTATAAATATATTATTTGAATGCGAATATACAATCATTAATATTTATATGTTTTTATCATGCGGATAACATCATTAAATTATTTGATTAGTCAGGCAAAGATTTGGAGTTAAAAATGATATTTATGAAGCATGTATTTGTACAATGTCTTTGGATAATGAGCAATTAAATATGCATTAAGAATCCAAGCTGTTTTGTTGGAATTTTTCATATATAAAGCAAGTTCCAACCTTATGCAAATCACTTATTGTCTGTGATAAAGCGAACAATTTTAGATGTAGATTGAATAATTATGCACAGCAATTGGATTATATCCATCTAACTTGTGAGTGTTAATTATTTAAATCTAAGTTTTATGAAAAAATCCACATGCTTGCTAATATTAGCAACAATTCTGATTTCAGGGATCTGGGAATCCCAGGCACAAAATCCCAGTACACTATTTTATGACTATAAAACTGCCAGGCAAAACGGAACAGAGCCCATACTGCCCGATTTTTCATATGCTGGTTACAAACACGGCGAAACAGAAATACCAGATGTAACCTACAAGGTGTTTGATGTAACCGATCCTGCATATGGTGCAGTGCCTAACGATGGACTGTCTGATAAAGCAGCCATTGAAAGTGCCATCGCCGCTGCAGAAGCCAATGGTTCCGGGGTAGTATTTTTCCCTCCTGGGAAATTCCTTATTAATGAACTTACAGATCCCATTAATCAACCCATTGTAATCAGTAAAGGAAACATTGTATTAAGAGGTTCCGGATCAGGTTCAGGTGGAACAGAACTTTTTATGGATCGTCATATGGATCCAGCAAACCCCAATGAAATGTACTCATGTCCGTTTATGTTTTCATTTCAACAAAGTTCAGCCGGAGCAAAAATAACAGACATTACAGCTAATGCAACACGCGAAACATTTTCTGTTACGGTTGCTGATGCTTCCGGTGTAATGCCCGGACAATGGGTAATACTTTATATGCAGGATGCAAGTACACAAGCAATTGCTGATGCTTTATCTCCTTACACAGTTGACCCTGCATGGACAACTATTATCAATGATGGAGTTGCAGTTAGAGAGATACACCAGGTAGAATCAATTAACGGCAACACCATTACATTCAAAGAACCTATCCACAGAACCATTAACAGTAACTATAACTGGGAATTATGGAGCCATAAGTACATTGATCATGTTGGCGTTGAGGATATTGCTTTTACCGGAAATTTTGTTGATGAGTTTGGGCATCACGACAGTGCGCTGGACGATAGCGGCTGGAGCTGCATAGAAATGACACGAACAGTTAACTCATGGGTACGCCGCTGCCGTTTTTCTAACTGGAGCCAGGTTATGAATTTCACCATGTCAGCCAATGGAACTGCTATTCATAATGTTATCGATGGAAACGGAGGGCACACAGCTATTAAAGCCAATGGTTCAACACATATACTTATAGGGTTATCTGATGATCTTGCGGGTCAATGGCATTCAATTGGTATTGCAGGAAAAAGCTCAGGTAATGTACTTTGGCGTGTGAGCTGGCCGGGAACAACCAGTTTTGAAAGTCATGCCAACCAACCATTTACAACACTGATCGACCGTGTTGACGGAGGAATGTTATGGCGTTATGGAGGATCTGTTGCCAATCAGCCCAACCATTTATCACATCTTGTAATGTGGAATTTTAATAATACGGGAGCTCAGGTTACTGATTATGAATTTTGGCGTAGCACAAGTGTTTACGGACGTATCCTTCCTCCAATTATATCCGGGTTTCATGGTAATTCGGTAACTTTTGTAGAAAGTCAATTGCAGGAAAATGAGTCGCATGGGCAAATGGTGGATGAGGAATCATTATATGAGGAGCAATTAAAAGTACGCTTTGGTAAACTACCGGACTGGTTGGTGAAAGCAAAAGTTGAAGCAGGAATAGCAGTACAAGAACCTCATTTAAGTGATATTTTGGTTGAGAACAATACGATAAGTGGCTTTGACCCGTATACAACTTCATATAAAATGATGTTGCCTGCTTCGTCATCAGTACCATCAATAACAGCAGAAACAACTGATCCTGGTGCAACTGTAGCAGTAATCCCGGCAAGTACTATACCCGGACAGACAACCATTTCAGTATTTAACACTTCAGGAGATACCACCTTATACACCGTCCAGTTGGATACCATCGGAACTTATACCGAAACGTTTACCAATTACACAGCAGATGGTTGGCTTAATATTCACTTTACAGGAGATAATGATATCGATTGGCATGTAAGAGCTAAAAGAGCCACGTATTTAGGTAGTGGAAATAGCATTTATTTTTATGAAAACACAACTGGAGTTACGTCTGAATTATTATCAGGAGGAATCGATGATTTCTCTGTACAGGTAATTGATAAGTGGGGAGCCGGAGTAGAAAGAAAACTGGAATTATTAGTTAATGATCAGGTTGTTGGACAAATGACTCACACAGGCACAGAAATCTATACATTCTCAGTTCAGGACCTTAAAATAAGCGGAGATTTTACATTGGGTATACGTAATGCTTCAGCTTCCCATGTTGCCTTAGCTATCGATAATATAAGTTGGACCAATTATTCGGCAGATTATAATGCCCATTTATCTGATATTAAAGTTAATGGAACTTCAATTGTCGGTTTTAACAGAGACCAGGAAAGCTACTCTTTAGAAGTACCACAAGGGCAAGAATTAATTGAGGCAACTCCCGAAAGCAGCTCAGCTTCATATGAGGTAATTGCACCACAAGGAGGATATCCGGGAACTGCTACTGTTTTGGTTACGGCAGAAGATGGTTCAACCAAAAGTTACACGGTAACATTATCTTACCCTGATGTAAGGTTGCAATCCATACAGGTAGATCAATTTTATATAAACCGGTTTCAACCCGATCAAAAGGAATATACTATTATACTGAAACAAGGGACTTCAGTTGTGCCGTCAATAACAGCATATACAGAAGATCCGGGTGCATCTTACCAGGTAAATGATGCAACAGAACTTCCGGGTACTTCTACCATTGTTGTTACTGCGGCTGATGGAGTAACACAAGAATCCTATCTGGTTAATTTTGAATTGGCTACTTTTACCGAAACGTTTACAAACCTGACCAGCTCCAACTATAGCTCCGGAAACTATGTAGGAGATAACAATCTTACAGTTACCTATAATGATGCCCGTTTAACAACTTCGTCCTATCAAATTGAATCTGAAACAGGAGCATTAAGAGCTAACTCTTCGTTTAGCATCGATGGAGAAATTGGAATAGGATCATTGTCGCTTCAAATGACAAGGTTTTGGTATGGTAGTAATATAGATAACCGTCAGCTGGAAGTATTAGTCAATGGAACCTCTGTAGGTACATGTAACCCAATAGGAGGAAGTAGTAAGAAATACTATTTTACCATTGAAGATATTAATATAGGAGGAGATGTTGCTATTGAAGTCAGACATATGGGAGGAGATGCTTCTGCCGGTGATGAAGCTTTAGCTATTGATAATATTTCCTGGACTCAACCTACACTACAAAACGGTTCTTTAGTGGTTGCTCAGGATACCTATGTTGAAGGCGGACCTAATAGTTCGAAAAACTATGGCACTTCTACCCGTTTGGTTGTGAAAGGTTTAAATGGAAATAGTAAATACGACAGGCAATCATATATGATGTTTGATCTTAGCCAGTTAAATGTTTCATATATCCATAGTGCAGTGCTAAATATTATGGCCAAATCAAATCCTGCATTAGATTATTATTGCTATGAAATAAGCGATGATACCTGGCAGGAGACTACCCTTACCTGGGATAACCAACCAACTTTAGGTAGTCTAATAGGAACAACAACAATAAATTCAACAGATCTAACCTGGTATCAGTATGATATATCAGATTACATTAAACAGGAATTTGGAGGAGATCAAGTTGCAAGTTTGAAAATGTTTGATCCAAATGATATGAATATCTGGAGTACAATTCAATCAAAGGAAAGTTCCGATGCCCCATATCTGACAATTGAGTACGTGGATTCAACTTCATTCGAATCCCCTATTGCACCTCTTAAAATGGGAGAATCATCAACAGATATCAAACAACCAACAACGAGTAAATTGATGGTATATCCTAATCCGGTTAACAAAGGTGAACAGATAACTGTGAGTGTACCTAAAGAACAAGCAGGTTCAGTTTTACGAATTACCATCTACAACATTAATGGTCAGGTAATGAAACAATATTCTGTAAATGACTTGTCTAGTGGATCAACTGGTATATCACTTAATGTACCTGTGTTAAACCCGGGAATTTATATCCTGGTAACAGAAGGCAATAACAACAGACAAAAAACAAAATTGGTAGTACGATAAGAATAAGTTCTTTCAATAATAACCTTCATCTCAAACGAGGTGAAGGTTTTTATTATACGTTGAGCTCAGGTTATGAAGATTACAACTTTATATCAATACATAACAGAAAGGACATAAAACAAGAAAGGTGGCCAATAAGCCACCTTTTGTTATTTCAATCAATATTATCCTTAGTCGAAAGTCTGGTTGGAGTTAGATGAAATCTGAATCATCTTATCATATTGTTCGGCCGTAAAATCCTCCTGGAAATAATAATGATGCGGATTCACTTTTTTGCCTTTCACATGTACTTCGTAATGCAGGTGTGGAGCGGTACTTCCTCCTGTATTACCAACATAGCCAATTACGTCACCACGCTTTACCTTTTGACCCTTCTTCACATTAAAATTATCAAGGTGAGCATAAAGCGTCTTATAACCAAAGCCATGATCAACTTCAATTCGTTTCCCGTACCCGGTTTTTTCGGTAGTTATCTTCGTTATTTTACCATCGGCAGTGGCATAAATATCAGTACCTATAGGTGCAGAAAAATCCATTCCCCAATGAAAACGTCTGTCTTTATATATTGGATGTAATCTATATCCCCAACCAGATGCTGTTCGTGTTAAATCTCGATTCGAAATGGGCATAATAGCCGGTGTACATCGTAACATTTCTTCCTTTCGTTTGGCCAAAGAGATAACCTCATCAAAAGAAGTCGATTGTACATACAGTTGTTTCATTACTATATCCAAGCGTTTTGCAGTTGAAATAACCATTTCGGCATTGTCCATACTTTCAAGGTGTTTGTAGCGATTTACACCACCAAAACCTGCTCTGCGGATACTGTTTGGAATGCTGTCTGCCTGAAAGATGGTTCGATAAATATTTTCGTCACGTAACTCAATATCTTCCAGAACAAGCTCAAACTGATCAACCTTTTTATTAATAATATCCAATTGAGCTAACATCTGCTGAATCTCGCGCGCCTGACGCTTTTCGATCGGGCTTTCGAACACATATGGGTATATAAAATACATGAGCAATCCAACAAATAATGTGAACAAAACATAGATGGATGCGCGTGAGATGTAATATTTATAACCTTTGTTTATTTTATCGTAGCTAAGTGTTTCTGGATTATAACGGTACTTAACTTTTGACATATTACGGGTGTTTTATTTTAATTAGAAAATTTGGGGACTAATCGACCCAAAATTACTTAAATAATCTAACTTTGCAAGGCATTTTTTGTTTACATAACACCGAAAATTAAAACTACGCAATATGATGACGGCGTCAGAAGTAAGGAAGAGCTTTCTTGATTTTTTTAGTTCTAAGCAACATAAAGTGGTTTCATCAGCCCCTATGGTGGTGAAAAACGACCCTACATTGATGTTCACCAATGCTGGTATGAACCAGTTTAAAGATATATTCTTAGGTAACAATCCTGCAGATAGTCCGCGTGTTACTAATTCACAAAAGTGTTTGCGTGTATCGGGTAAGCACAACGACCTGGAGGAAGTAGGTCATGATACCTATCACCACACTATGTTTGAAATGCTTGGTAACTGGTCGTTTGGTGACTACTTTAAAAAAGAAGCCATTGCCTGGGGATGGGAATACCTGACTGATGTTTTAAAGATCGACAAAAATCGTTTGTATGTGACTGTTTTTGAGGGTAGCAAAGAGGATAACGTGAGTCGTGATGACGAAGCAGCTGATGCCTGGAAAGAATGGATTGGTGAAGACCGCATCATCAACGGCAACAAAAAAGATAACTTCTGGGAAATGGGCGAAACAGGTCCCTGTGGCCCTTGCTCTGAAATACATATTGACATGCGCCCCGACGATGAACGTGCCAAGGTTGATGGCAAATCGTTGGTTAACATGGATCACGACCAGGTCATTGAGATCTGGAACCTTGTATTTATCCAGTTTAACCGCATGGCCAATGGCGAATTGGTGCCATTACCCAACAAACACGTTGATACAGGAATGGGATTTGAGCGTCTGGTTCGGGTAATCCAGAACAAATCGTCCAATTACGATAGCGATGTGTTTACACCAATCATCAATAAAATTGCTGAATTATCGGGATTTGAATATGGCAAAAACGAAGAATTGGATATTGCCATGCGCGTAGTGGCCGACCATGTGCGTACCATTGCATTCTCGATTACTGACGGACAATTACCATCTAACAACAAAGCTGGTTATGTCATTCGTCGCATCTTACGTCGTGCTGTTCGATACAGTTATACTTTCCTAAACAGCAAAGAAGCTTTTGTTTATAAATTAGTGGATACACTCATTGCCACAATGGGCGATGCATACCCTGAATTATCAGCTCAGAAAACACTGATCGAGAAAGTGATAAAGGAAGAAGAAGAGTCCTTCCTGCGCACTTTATCAACCGGTATTAATATGCTGGATAAGATCATTGCTGAAACCAAAGACAAGAATTACAATGTGGTAAGCGGTTCGGTAGCTTTTGAGTTGTATGATACTTTCGGCTTTCCATTAGATTTAACCGAGCTGATCCTGAAAGAAAACGAATTAGTGGTTAACCGCAAGGAGTTTGAACAGGAAATGCAGAAGCAAAAAGATCGTGCCCGCAATGCTTCGGCTGTGGAAACAGACGATTGGGTGGTACTTCAGCACGACGACCGCGAAGAGTTTATTGGTTACGATTATTTAGAATCAGATGTATTTATTACCCGCTATCGCAAAATCAAGCAAAAAAATAAAGAACTTTATCAGATTGTGTTCAACATCACACCTTTCTATGCCGAAAGTGGTGGTCAGGTAGGTGATACAGGCTACATCCAAAAAGGTGACGAAAAGGTATCGATCATTGATACTAAAAAGGAAAACAACCTGATTGTACACATAGCTAAAAAATTACCAAGCGAACTGAATGGTACTTTTAAGGCTGTGGTTAATAGTGTTGCGCGTCAGAATACAGCTAATAACCACACTGCTACCCACCTGATGCATGAGGCATTGCGTGAATTATTGGGTGATCATGTTGAGCAAAAAGGATCATTGGTGCATCCGGATTACTTACGTTTCGACTTCTCTCATTTCCAGAAAGTAAGTGATGAGGAAATTGCAAAAGTTGAAGCAATCGTTAATCAACGCATTCGTCAGAACATGAAGCTGGAAGAAATGCGCGATATTCCGCATACTAAAGCAATGGAAATGGGTGCCATGGCCTTATTTGGTGAGAAATATGGTGATCTGGTTCGTGCCATTAAATTTGGCACATCGGTTGAGTTATGTGGTGGTACGCATGTTGAAGCTACCGGACAGATGGGATTCTTTAAAATTATTAGTGAATCATCCATTGCTGCCGGGATACGTCGTATTGAGGCGGTAACAGGAGCTAAAGCTGAGGAGTTTATCAACCAGCAGTTTGCTCTTGTAAAGGAATTGGGCAATATGTTTAAAAATCCTGCCAACCTTAAGAAAAATATCGAAAATCTGATGGCTGAGAACAGCAATATGAACACTCAGGTTGAGGGTATGCGTAAAAATGTGATGGCCATTGAAAAACGTGATCTAATTGATGGCGCAATCGATATAGATGGTATTAAAGTTATTTCTTCAAGAGTTGAGCCTATTTTAGCTGACTCATTAAAGGATTTAGCTTTCCAGATTAAACAGGAAGTAGAAGATGTAGTGGCTGTACTTGGTGCCGAAGTGAAAGGCAAACCACAGCTTGCTATTTTAATAGCTGACACCTTGGTTAAAGAGAAAGGCTTAAATGCTGGCACCATTGTGCGCGAAGCAGCTAAGAAAATGCAAGGTGGTGGCGGTGGACAACCATTTTTTGCAACAGCAGGTGGTAAGAACCTCAATGGATTAGATGTAGCCATAGAAGAAGCTGTGGCCATCATCAAAAACCAGTTGGATAATTAAATTGATCTTAATTATTGATATAAAAGCTCGCCTGATAGCGGGCTTTTATAATTATCTAATCGTTCCACATACTTCAATTCTCAATTCAGCAGTCTGAACTACAAAGGGACTATTAGTATCTAATATTCTATTATGATATTCTTTCATTAATAGTAATTAACTGAGTATTATCCATTCATCAAATAGCCGAATATCTTGGTGCCATCAAGTGTAAAACCAACCACACTTTTAAAGACTGTTGCACCAATAGCTTTAACATATTTGGCAATAATTACTAATCCCTTTTCTAACTAAGTTTGATTACTCATTATTAAAGTTTTAATGTATGTCAGATAAGCTAATTACATCTTTAGGGTAAATCCCTTTTATTTTTTTAAACATCTCAGAAAACTTTGAAAGGTTTTGGTATCCCAATGAATACCCAACTTCCATAACCGAAAAATTACCAGTTTTTAATTGTCTAAATGCCTCATCCATTTTTGCATGAGTAAAGAACTTATAAATTGAATAATTAAAAAGTGTTTTAAAATCCCTATTAAGTTTTGAAACGCTAATCCCAAATTCCTGAGCTAACAGTTCTATATTTATCCCCTCCTCAAAACTCATAAGCAACTTATCCTTAATTTTTTGAAGACGATTATAATCATCAACATGAAGTCCATTAAGCTCTTCTTTATCATACAATTGCTTGACATATCTAATCAGGGTGACAAATGATTCGATACCACGGGCACAGATAATTTGCCGGTTACCAAAGGTAGTCCTGTCTATCTTGAATATATCTTCGGTTAATCGTTCCAACTCAGGTACAGTCGGAAAATGATAGGCAACCGCTTTGTCCCCAAATAATTGATTAAATATTGGCAGAGCCTCAGGCATCAGGTCTTCAAAATATTGCCTTTTTACCCTGAAAGTTACAGCCCTATGGACAACATCTGGCTGATATTCTGCTACAATAGGGAAAAGCCCGTTGTACATAAATACCCCTTTAGGACTTCCCGCTTCAACCCTCATGCTCTTATTGTCGTATGACTGATTAACACCACCCTCTTTGACGATATGAAAATGAACGAAATCAGGATCATTATCAGGCTTACGCTCTGCAACTAAAGTTTCATAATGGGTAGAATTATTAATAACCAGCTCGAATAAATCTGAAATTTTATATAAGCTCAGATTAATATTCGTTCGCCCTTCTTTATACGTATAAGCATTATTTTTTACTTCCCCTCCAAAAGTACGCAGCAAAGCTTCAAAATAATTCGTTGCCGAGCCCTCTTTAAGCTTTATATATTTTGCTTTAATTGTATCCATAGCATCTGAATAATGATAAAGTTATAATAATACAAAGTTTACAGCAAACATATGGTTCAACAAATATGATTCTGTCCATTCTTCACATCTTCTTTCTGCCTTCAGTATTTAAGAAAATTTCAAGAGATTCATTCACAAATTGTAATTAAGAATAACCCAGTCATATAACAAAGTCTGGCATCTTATAATTAAAAGAACGAAAAGATGGTATTAGAGTATCAGATGACAGAAAAGGAGTAAAAACCCTCATCGCGAACAAGCAATTTTGTAGCGTAAAACTTTTAAATGTATACGTTATGAACACGAAAAATCTATTTTTTATCGCAATTGCTTTATTTGGACTCTCAATGAGTGGTATAGCACAAAAAGTTGAACCTACAGCTGATGAGTTTGGGTTGATGAAAGGATTTCCTCCTGCTGAGGATAAAATGGTTGATGCCTATAACTGGACCATGTATCCTTTTAACCGGTGGGCATTTATGAATGTACAACGCATCCATTCAACCGCTTTTATCGATAATGGCGCTCAAACGCCTTATGAATTCGAGAAAGAAATTGTAAACCTGGATAAGCTAACAATCCCTGTAGAAGGAGATAAAGATTATCAATTAAAAGAAATTCTGGACACTCACAATACTGATGCTTTTGTGGTTATCCATAAAGGTAAATTAGTATATGAACGATATTGGAATAACATGACGCCTTATCAACCTCATTGGATGGCCTCAACATCAAAATCAGTTATTGGTACAGTAGCGGCAATCCTTGTTGAGCGTGGCGTATTGGATGAAAACAAGACAGTTAAAGAGATCATTCCTGAACTTGCAGAAAGTGGTTTTGCAGATGCCACCGTACGTCAGGTACTTGATATGACAGCCGGAACTGCATGGGACGAAAGTATGAGCGAATTGTTAGACCCTACTTCAAAAGCCAGACAATATGGTGCTGCTGCTAATTCGTGGAAAATCAAAGGTTATGAAGGAAGTGGTGTGTTCGACTTTTTACCATCCATTGAACAAGACAGAAAGCATGGTGATGTTTTTATATACAACTCACCGCAAGCTGACCTAATGGGTTGGATATTAGGCAGGGTTACAGGTAAAACGGTTGAGCAAAATGTGTCGGATGAATTATGGAGACATCTTGGCCCGGAAGGAGACTCGTACTATCTTATTGACGGAGCCGGATTTGCATGGCCTACAGGTGGTCTGTCATCAAATGCTTACGATCTTGCTAAGTTTGGAGTTTTAATGCAACAGAACGGTATATTTAATGGCAAGCGTATTTTCCCGGAATCAATCACTAAAGACATTCTGGAAAATGGCGATACCGGAGCTTTTGCTAAAGGATCGCATGCATGGGCTTATCCTGAAGGTGCTTACCGAAATTACTGGTGGGTAACCAATAATGAAGATCAAGCTTATATGGCTAAAGGTATGTTTGGACAATACATCTATATTAACCCTACGCAGGAAGTTGTAATCATTAGGTTTGCTTCTGAAAAGGTTAGTGTTGACAAAGAGCGTACCAAGCAAGTTGAATCAGCTTTCGATGAGATTTCACGCTATTTGAATTCTAGTAAATGATTCACCCTGGAAACTATAGATTATGAAAATACGTCTTCTAAATATTACTCTGTTTCTATTTCTGTTTTCAACTATTGGATATAGCCAAGATTCTGTTGCTAAAATGGAGAATATCAGTGATCACAAAGTGGATCTGTCACTTGATTTAAAAACTATGAATGTGTTTAGAGGACTATTCCCTTCTGCAGCTCCAACACTATCAACAAATATTGGATTCAACTGGGGCAACTGGCGTTTCGGTATGTATGGTGGTGTTGGTGTTGATGGTCGTTACCGTGAAACAGACCTGAATATTAAATACTCACAAAATCGCTACTCAGTAGAATTTGAGTATTTCTACAACTATACCTATGGTATAACTGACATCCCTGATCCGGGTAGCATATTTGACTTTAACCGTCAGACTATGCGTGGGGTTTTTGATCTAATCGTGCAAGTGCAGTTGGATCGAGCAGGTAAATGGAACCTGAAATCTTCTACCCTGGTGGCAGGTCGTGATGCAGATATTGAATCAATTACTGAAGGAGACGAAATTACAACCAGAAGAGGCAGGCATCGCTATAGTCAATATCTAGAGTTGGATTATACCTGGGAATGGGACGAGTACAAATTAAAGGCTCATGTTGGTGGAGCGTTTAGCTGGGTTAACCCGAATGGAAGTCATTTTTACGGAAATACTCCAGGATTCAATAACATAGGTCTTACTGTAAGCCGAAATTTAAAAATCAATAACAATATAAGTTTACCAATTAAGGTTAGCAGTTACAATAATATCATCAGTGGCCAGAGTTACCTGGTATTTTCAGTTAACCTACTTAATTTTTAATCATTAAAGTATATAGTCATGAAAACAAGATATCTTTTCCTAGTGCTTACTCTATTAAGCCTATCGTATAATTCCACAGTTGCACAATCCGATTCAACTAATATAAAAGTTGGCAAGCTTTACTTATCACCACTTCCTATTATTGCTTCCAATCCGGCTTTTGGTTTTATGTATGGCGCAGCAGCATCGGGCAGCATATTTTTAGGTGACCCGGCTACAACCAACATGTCGAATGCCATGTTAACAGCAGCCTGGACATCTAAAAACCAGAGCTTATTTGCAATCAAATCCAATGTATATACAAACAACAACGAATGGATGCTTATGGGTGATTGGCGATTATTTTTATCGTCTCAACCAACTTTTGGTTTAGGTACAGGCCCCCAAGGTGATAATCTTTCCCCCGGGCATTTGTCAATTAAATTCGATGATTCGTTTGACGACGGTGAATTAATGGACTTTAATCTGATTCGATTTTATCAGTCGGGGCTTAAACAAGTTGCTCCAAGTTTATATGTTGGTCTTGGCTATCACCTGGATATTTACAGTGAGATTAACGATCACTTGTTAGATCTTGATGCACCAAACCCTGTGTATACTAATCATTACCTGCACAGTATTAAACACGGCTTTGACCCAACCGGATATACCATTTCAGGGGCTTCTGCAAATGTCATTTATGATACTCGTGACAATATTGCCAATCCTTATACAGGGCGCTATATCAATGCCTCATATCGATACAATGCCGAATTGCTGGGAAGCGACAAGAACTCATCAACTTTATGGATGGAGTACCGAGATTACTTTAATGTAAATCCCGAAGTACCGCGCAACCTTATTGCAGTTTGGACCTACGCAAATGTTACAACTAGCGGTACACTTCCATATATGGCATTACCAGCAATAGGTTGGGATCAGATGGGGCGCTCCGGACGCGGGTACGCACAAGGCCGGTGGAGAGGTGACGATATGTTCTATGCTGAGGCAGAGTATCGTTTCCGTCTGCCATTAATGGCCACCCGTCCCGATTTGTTTGGTGGTGTTATTTTTGCCAATGCAACATCAGCCTCTAATAGGGATGAAAACGTTAAACTATTCCAGCACTGGGAACCGGCAATCGGTGCAGGAATCAGGATTCAAATCCAGAAACAAACACGAACCAATCTATCTATCGACTATGGTTGGGGGCCAAATGGAGGAGGTGCAATATACCTTAACCTTACTGAATATTTCTAATGGAGATTAATAAAAGCTCGCTGTTTGGCGAGCTTTCTTCTTACCCTACCACTTCATAAATATATACTCAGTCCTCACAACCAGAATACTATATATAGTCTTTTCGTACTTGGTTAATCCCTTCTATAACTTGGTTATTACTTCCCCGTCTTCGGTTAG
Organism: Carboxylicivirga sp.; assembly: GCF_982718395.1. Lineage (NCBI taxonomy): Bacteria > Pseudomonadati > Bacteroidota > Bacteroidia > Marinilabiliales > Marinilabiliaceae > Carboxylicivirga > Carboxylicivirga sp. The sequence continues at coordinate 5,721 of NZ_CEXQWX010000007.1, read as the reverse complement.
TATCTCCTCACCTTTGGTTAACAACATCTCATCGTCTGTTGGAATTTCCTCGTCTCTGGTTAACAGCATCTCGCCTCTGGTTGATATTTTCTACTCTTCGGTTGGAATTTTCCCGACTTCGGTTGACATTTCCTCCATTTATTAATGACATCTTAAAAAACAATATTATAATCGTATTTACATTTTTATATGAACAAATATTAATTCTCTTATTATTCTTGATATTTATAACTATACCAAACTATAACTTTATAATATATGAATCAATATTACTTTCTTATCATCCGTTTATTCAATTATAGGCAACTATAATATAGATGTACATATATCCATTATATACCATCTATAATTATAAATTTTCTAAACAATTTTTTTCTGAATTTTAAGTTTATTTTATATTAGTAACACATTATTTTAATCATTACACAAAGAACATAACGTTTCACGTGTATCATCACCCTTAAAAAACTCTATTATATGGAAGAAAACATGTCATTCAACTTTTCGATAGCCGAATTATGCCAAAGAGGAGATAAATTAATTGCAACTTACTTACGTGACCAGGCCGAATTTGTTAACTACGGCTACTCAGCAGAAACTGCCACCGCTATTGAAACGCAAACAAATGAACTTAAGGAGTTTCCTACAGACGATTACTATGAAGGACTCCAGCAAATTGCGACCAACAATAAAAATAAGTCGCGCGCCAGCTTAGAGTACAACCTGGTTGATTTACGAAACCGGGCTCGCTTGGTATATGGCATTAACTCGGTCGATTACAAAGCTTTTAAACTGAAGCGAGTGGGCGATCTTAATGATAATGAACTGGTACAACGAGCCCTGCTGGCCTGTCAGGTAGCAGCGCCTCGCCTCGTACCACTTGGAAAACGAATGGTAAGCCAGGAAAGTTTAGATGTCATTATGAATGACAGGGAACAACTTGATAACGATATTGACAAACAAGCTGCTGCCATTACTCAAAGACGTGAAAAGAAAATTGAACGTACACGAAAAGCTAATAAACTGTACAAACTAATCAGTGAAATCAGCGATGTGGGCAAACTGATCTGGAAAGGCAAGAATGAAGCCTATTACCTCGACTATGTTATTTATGGATCAGCCAAAGCCGTTGCTCAGCAAGACGAAGAGCTCGAAACTGAAGTAAGCGACACTATCTAGATGGGGTTCAACATACCAATTATGACCAGCCTCATTGCGCAAGCAATGGGGCTGGTTTCTTTATATACCGATTCCAAATTAAAGACTTAACCTACACTGATGCACCCTTGCCTATATGGTATGTATTGTGCATCTTTAAGTTTGATAAAACGCAAATAACACCTGAAGTATTTTTCCAAGGGAGTAGAGCGCAATATATTTTCAAATTGAAAAGGGACTGATTTAGAAATACTTATTTTACTATTGATTATTCTAAGCAAATAATTCTTATATGGATCGCAGAAACTTTATAATAACATCCATAACTGCTGCCGGAGCCCTTAGTCTCTGTTCTATAGACCTACCTTCAGATCCCTTAAAAACCCATGTTTTATCTTTGAGTTTTGATGATGGTTTCAAAAAATCATTTTACAGAATTGCAGAAATCCATGAAAATTATGGACTGAAAGCCTGTCTGAATGTAATTGCCACAGGGCATTTGAAAAGTTTCAATACTGAACCTAAATGGATTCCACAAGAACTCTTGGGAGATTTCAATGATTGGAATAAGCTTAAAGAACGTGGACATGAAATTATGCCACATTCCTGGGAGCATTTGAACCTTACCGAAATACCGTTTGATAAAGCAAAGAAGAATATCAAAAAGTGCTTAAACTATTTTGACCAGCATCTCGAGGGATACTCTTCATCTGAAGCTGTGTACAATTTTGCTTACAATGCTTCCACGGCGGAATTAGAAGATTTCGCATTAACGCAAGTTCGTGCCATACGTACCGGGGGCTGGCTGGTACTTGGAGAAAGAATGGTGAATACAATCCCTGTAGCAGAAGCCCCTCTGCGTCTGGGGTGTTGGGGACAAGGTCCGGGCTTATGTGATGATTATATAGAGCAGGAAGTGAATAATTTTTTGGCAAGTGAAGGAGGCTGGCTCATTCTGAATCTTCATGGATTGGACAAAGAAGGATGGGGACCGATCAGTTCCCACTATCTGGATAATTTACTCAAACGATTAATAAAAATTGATTATCTGGCAGTACTGCCAACTGGTGAAACGATAAAACAAATGAGTAATAAATAAACGCCCAACTGAAATCCATGAATAATAACCCGGAAAGTTTTTGTCCTTCAGATAAAGAAGATTGGAGAAACTGGCTTATTCTAAATCACAAGATTAAAGAATCTGTTTGGCTGATCATCTATAAGAAAAAATCGGATACTCCCAATTTAAGTTGGAGTGAAGCAGTTGATGAAGCTCTCTGTTTTGGGTGGATTGATAGCTTAAAACGACCTATCGATTCAGAGAAGTATATGCAGTATTTTGGAAAACGAAAACCTAAAAGCACATGGTCAAAGATCAATAAAGAAAAAGTCGAAAAACTGATAAAATCAGGATTAATGACTGAATCCGGAATAAAAAGCATTGAAATTGCTAAGCAAAATGGCTCCTGGACAATTTTAGATAGTGTAGAAAACCTTGAAATCCCATCTGATTTGGAACATGAACTGAACCAGTCTCCAGGTTCTAAGGATTTTTTCAAAAGTTTAAGTAAATCAATTCAAAAGGCAATGCTATACTGGATCATTTCAGCTAAACGAGCAGAAACAAGACAAAAACGAATTAAGGAAATAGTAGATAATGCCAGACACAGCAGAAAACCAAAACAATTCGGGTAATAAGAGTGGCTTTCAGTTCCGTTTAAAATAATTGCTGAATTACCGTGATTTGGATAATTGCTTGAATTGGATTAATGACCTGATTATTGTCAAAAAAAGATTTCGTCCTTTTGCATATCTTGGACAGATAAAACATATAAAAGTTTTGGCATAGAGCTTTTTTGGAGGTTTGGTTAGCCGAATCTCTATATACTTCGTCCAACCAATGCAACACACATAGAAATGAAGAAACTAACACTTTTAACAATCGGATTTTTAATGATTAATGCTATTGTTAATTCACAAACTGAAAATAGCAAATACCTTAATTTGAAGCAGATTCCAATTGAAAAGAATACTGATCTGTTTAAAATCGATACAATAGATAACGAACAAATTCTGATTCTGAGAGGAAATACTTATAACGAGGAAATTGACGAATTTACAGGAAAAAAGGTAGATGATTCCCGAGGTGGGAAAATTATCCTATTAGGAGATAAAATCGGCAATTATTCAATGACAGTTGATATGAAGTTTTTAGGATTTCATATAGATAATTTTCCAAGTGGAGGTTGGTTCGGTTATGCAATGAGAGCACAAGATCTCGAGAATTATGAGATCGTTTGGTTTATGCCGGGCGGTGGAGGTGAATCTAATACGATTGCCTATGTCCCGGTAGCTCATGGTGTATGTCCATGGTGGACTGAGGCTTATAATAAACAAGAAAAAGGGAATATACACCTTCCTAAAGATGATTGGTTTACTGCAAAGATTGATGTAAACGGAGATGAGTTTTCAGTATATGTAAATGGACAATTCATCTTTAAGAAAAAACTGAGTTACTATTTGACAACGGGGAAACCGGGACTTTTCGTTGGAACTGCTACTGATGTTATGTTCCGACGATTAAAGATTGAAGCTTTGGATTAAAAAGCATGACTCAACAATAAAATAAAGGTCATTGTGTAATAGTGCTAGATTTGAAAAATAAGAACATTCAATAATATATATCGGTTTATAGGTTTGAGGTCCGTAATCGCCACTTTGCATTTACTCAGCCTTATGGCAATTTAATAAGAGTTCACCGTCCTTAAACAGTATATTATGAATAAGAAACAAACAAAACGAATAATCAGAATAGTTTTGCTTATTGGAACCATAACCTCCATGCTCTTTGTTCCATGGATTTTACTATGGGCCTGGATATTACCACTGCCAAATACGGTTCAGGAACAAGTAAATAAAACCATTGATTATGGATTTGATGGAGTTATTGTTTATGTGGACGAATCAGGCAAACCACCAGCGTTTTATTCTGCCGGTTGGCATGACCGGAAAAATAAAATACCTGCCAACCCGAAAGCCTTATTCAAAATTGCCAGTATCAGCAAACTATATACAGCAGTTGCTATCACTAAATTAGTCAATGATAAGCGTTTGTCTTTGGATAAAACACTCGCTGATTATTTTCCTGAATTGGCAGGAAGAATTGAAAATGCTGAGAAAATTACCTTGAGAATGATGGTGCAACATCGAAGTGGTATTCCCAATTATACCAACACTCATAATTATTGGGTAGCTCCAAAAGAAAGCAATAACGAAAAACTAAAATTGGTTCTGGATTTGCCGGCTAGTTTTGAACCCGACGAGAACTACGAATATAGTAATACGAATTATTTGTTACTTAGGGAACTCATGGATAAGGCATTAGGCTATAATCACTTTCAATACATTCAAGAGGAAATTTTAACACCACTTAATCTGAACAATACTTTCAGTTCATTAAGTGAAGTGAATATAAACGATGTGATGAGTGGTTATCATGTTGGCCATGAACCCGATTTAAAGACTGATAAGCAAGGAATGTTAGCTTCTGCAGAGGATGTGGGTATATTCTTAAGGGCATTAAACGATGGCTCATTGCTTAATGAAGGTGAACAAGCAATCTATTCCTCAATATACGTGTATGATCATACCGGATTAGTCCCTGGCTATCAGAGTATCGCCAAATACCACAAAGATATTGATGCCGTTGTTATCCAATTTACAAACACCACTCACTTTGAAGGATACAACTGGAATTTATCAGAAATTGCATATAGTCGCGTTATAAGAATACTGGAAAAGCAAAATAGCTTATAACAATGATGGTCTTAAAGCAGACTTTATACCAATTGTTAGCAAATTAAAACCATGTAGATGAACACTTACCAAATGGTTCCGACATCATGGATGGAGTCTCCAACTTTTATTTTGGGCACCTTTTCTTTTCCAGCCTTAACTATGAATTCTTCCTTTGTCATTTCTGAAATTTAGTAAGGTTCTTGTTATGTTGAAGTTCTATACTCAACAGGCGACATTCCAGTTTTCGATTTAAAAATCTTTGAAAAATGTCCGGGGTATTCGAATCCTAAACTATATGCAATTTCACCAACAGGCAGTGTAGTATTTAAAAGTTTATTCTTTGCATGCTCGATGACCGTGTAGTGTATGTGTTCCATTGTATTTTTACCTGTTTCTTTTTTTAAAAGGTCACTTAAGTAATTAGGCGAAAGATTCATCCACTCTGCACACTTTTTCACGGTAGGTAATCCTTGCTCCAGTGGCTCTCCCCCCTTGAAAAAGTTATTCAGGTACTTTTCAAATTCAATAATGGTATCTTTACTTGAATTAGTTCTTGTAATAAATTGCCTGTCATAAAAACGTGTGCAGTAATTAAGCAAAAGTTCTAAATATGATACGATAAGGGCTTGGCTGTGTTTATCGATATTAAGCGAATATTCTTTTTCGATTTTCTTTAAACAATCTCCTATCGTGTGCTTTTCCTCTTCAGAAATATGCAACGCTTCATTAGATTCATAAGAAAAAAAACTATAATCATTCATCTTA
>NZ_CEXQWX010000006.1:85458-88297 GCF_982718395.1 Carboxylicivirga sp. | reverse complement strand
CAAATACTTACGACCAATTCAACAATGGCCTTTGCTCCTGTATCACCAGGTTATGTTTATGTCAAAGTTGTTGCAACTGATGAGTTAGGAGCAGAACTTGAAACAGGCTTCCCGGTATTTATCGAGCACCGTACAGGAATTGACGATAACTATGCTGATGCTATCAGGATATATCCTAATCCGGTTACAGATGTTCTGAATTTATCACTGAATGGTGTGAAAGCCGATCATTACCAGGTTGTAGATATAAAAGGTAGTGTAGTCATGTTAAAGGGTAGCCTTTACAATATACAAGAACATACAATAAACACGGACAGGCTGCAGCCAGGTATTTACATGCTTAAGCTTTATTCTGATGAAAATGTAATAATTAAAAAATTTACAAAACAATAATAAGATAACTCCTCCCTGTAACAGGGGAGGAGATAATTATTCACCATTTAATATAACTAATATGAAAAAACTTCTATTCTCTTTGATTTGTTATCTGGCAGTGCATGCCAGTATACTCGCACAGGTTGCAATGCCTACACAGAATACCGATTCTGTTCATTTATTTACAGGGAGTACTGTTGAAATTATGCCTTACTTAGATGGGGTAATTTTTATCAAGAATGATGGAACCGATGATATAATTGCTTACACCGAAGATGGCGTGAGTTTTATGGATCTGGAAACCCTTGAAAGTGAAAGTTCTTCAAAGCTTGCTGGATGGGTAGGGGATTCTAAAGCTTTTTATTATGGGAACAATACAAGTGATGTTGGCGAAATAGATTTAAGAGTAAACAATGCCGGTAGTGCTTCATTGTTGCTTAATGCTGGTCATCAGCCAAATCCTGCTATAACAAATGTTGTAAAAGCTGATTTTGGTTCAGGTGTCATCAGGTACTATTATATGGTACAGGGCGAATGGGACGATTATACAGGATATGAGGCTATAGTCTACGAAACGGATGGTACGGATAATGGAACGTGGGAAGTTGAACCGGACAGGGATTGGGCTAATAATTCCCTGCTTAGAATGAGCAACAACAATGTGAATGGAATGCTGGAAGCAACTATGTATGATGGTAAATTATACTTTATTGCAGAAACTCCAGGTGGAGGACTTGGTAACTATTCATCCATATTTGAACTTGAATATAGCGATTTGGGTAGTACAGCAAACTTAGCAGTAAATAGTGGCAGTGAAGTGGCTACATGGGGTAACCTGATTATTACAGATGATTATTTCTATGCAATGGACGTTTCCGTTGGAGCGACTAGCTCTTTTAATTTTATTGCTAAAAGTGATCCTGATAATATTGGAACAATTGATGGGATGCATTTTCATAATGAGAAGCCTGTACGTAGTAATAACCGATTTTATGCCGTAGCAGATCCATGGATTGAAGGTTCTAAGTTTGGTATCAGAAAGTTGGCAGTTATTGATGAAGCCAATACAGCATCGGTTATTAACCTGAATGCTGAAGCTGAAGACGATCAAATAGACAACCTGGTATTAAGTGGTAATAAACTATTTTTTACTGCAACATTAACAGGAGGTTCAGAGGGTATTTATGCTATTCGTACTGATGTTGCTGATCCTGAAATTGTTTTAGTTGAAAGTTTGAGTGGAAAAACACTTAAAGCTATGGTAGGTGTTCCTGAAGGTGTGGCTTATTCATATGTTTATGAATCAAGCTCTTCAGGTAATTTTGTAATATCGCAGGGTTTTACCGATGCAGATTATTGGTTGCATAGAGGGTATAGAAGATTTGATTGGGGCAATGTAACCGACCTTGTTGTAAATGGCAATACCTTATTTATTGCAGAAGCTGCAGATGATGGAACAAGCGTTCAGATTTGGAGCCATGATCTTACCCAAACTGAGTTTGCAACTACCAATGTGCAGTTTACCATTACAGATAGCGAAACTTCTGAAGCAATTGTTGGAGCTGAGTTAATGATAGAGAATGGTTTAGAAAGTTATAGTTTGGTAACAAACAGTTCAGGACAAGCAGTGCAATTGGGTATACCAGCCGGATGGTATAATTACGAATTGAGTGCTGCAGGTTATAAAACAGTTAGTGATGCTAGAACCTGGTTAAGTAGTGGAACAGTGCAAAAAACGTTAACCATGGAAGCAGATGATGCCACGTCAATAGATGATTTGGAAGACAAATTCGTTAAGGTTTACCCTAATCCAACCAATGATATTATCAATATAGACGCAACCAGTCCTGTATTGGCTGTGCGTTTGTACGATTTAACAGGAACTTGCGTAAAAGCAGTAGAATCACAAAATATCAAAAATGTAAATATCTCGGATTTACCACGAGGAGTTTATGTAATGGTAGCCAATCAATCCAATTCCGATATATCAACAATTAAAATCACCAAAAAGTAATTTGTATTAGTTAAATGGTAGTGAATTGTGAAAGGGGGAGCCTATTATACAAGCTACCCCCGATCACAGGTCAGTTCCTGATTATTTAATTTAAATTTTATTCTATGAAAAGATTTACAATGTTTATGATTGCAACTATACTGGCTATTGGTAGTATGGTTGGTCAAGTAGTGGTTAATGTAACAGATGGATCATCTGACATTGAAGGTGTTAGTGTAACTGTAAACTCAGTAACGGAAGTGACTGACGTTAATGGAGATGCAACATTTGATGCTACTGGATGGACAGATGATACTTATAATGTAACAACCTCAATGAGCTGCTATGAATCTGGCTCAGGTACAGTTGATGTTGTCTCAGAAATGGGAACTGCTACAATTACAATTGCAGCCAAAACGACCAACAATGTATATTTCTGGATTGGTTCCCCAATGGCAATGCTTGATGTAA